>CAZANF010000059.1:0-12971 GCA_964486425.1 uncultured Spirochaeta sp.
TTTACGTTGGCGCAATTGTAATCCTTATGGTCGTCCTGGGGCAGCTGGGACTGGAGCTTGGTACCTTGCTGGGAGCAGCCGGGGTTGCCGGTATCGCTTTCGGGTTTGCTGCCCAGACCTCGGTTTCCAATATCATCAGCGGTATGTTTCTTATCTCCGAGAAGTCATTCGAGATAGGTAATGTGATTACTGTCGGAGACACCACCGGGATGGTGCTTTCCATTGATCTGCTGTCAATCAAGATTCGAACCTTTGACAACCGCTTTGTCCGAATACCGAATGAATATCTCATTAAAACCGAATTTACCAATATAACCCGCTTTCCTATCCGGCGAATGGATTTTAACTTGGTAGTAGCTCGTGATACTGATTTGATTCAGCTGGAGGAGATGCTGCTCAGGATAGCCCGGGAAGAACCGTTGTGCCTGGATGAGCCGGAGCCGCTGTTCCTGCTGATGGATTTTACCGAGCGAGGGATCAAGGTACTGTTCGGTATATGGTTTATGCGGCCCGCCTTGATTACCACCAAAAATGCAATGATGCGTGCGCTGCAGAAGGGCTTTGCCGACAGCGGTATAGTACCGGTTGTAGACTGGACGGTGGATACCCTTCCGATGCAGCTTCCGCGCACAGATTAATCATAGGTTCGAGAGGAGGTAGGTATGAGTGCACAACCGCAAGCAGTGGTATTGTTCGCCGACGGTTTTGAGGAGGTGGAGGCGGTTACTCCGGTTGATTTTCTCCGCCGCGCCGGTATAGAAACCCACATGGTGGGCGTGCCGGACCGTGACGTTGTCGGTTCACGGGGTATTCGCATGACCACGGACTACACCCTGGATGAACTGGAAGGGGATGTGCAGGCGGTAATTCTGCCGGGAGGGCTGCCCGGCGCGTCAAACCTTGCCGCGGATGAAAATGTCCGTGCCCTGCTGAAAAACCAGTTTGCCTCGGGACGAATGGTAGCAGCAATCTGTGCGTCTCCTGCAGTAGTTCTTGGCTCACAGGGTTTTTTGAAGGGGCGCCGGTTCACCTGTGCTCCGGGAAAGGAAAAGGATGTAGCCGACGGCGAGTTCAGCGAAGATCGGGTGGTAATCGACGGAAATCTGATTACCAGCCGTGGTGCCGGAACCGCTGCCGAGTTTGCGATAGCAGTGATTCGTGAGCTTGCAGGGGATGCCGCGGCGCAGAAAGTGCATCGGAGCACCTTGCAGAAGGACTGATCTCTGTTAAAACAACACGCCGGAAGCCGGCGTGTCGCAGCAGATCCCGGCGGTAAATCATACCGCCGGGGTGCAGTTTATTTCCAGGGTTTGGTCAGGGTTTTGTCCAGTCCCGGCCATTTTTTCAGGTCCTTGGGAAGCTTCGATTTTCGGTCCGCATTTATGTAATCGGGATCCTGGAATCGATAGCGGTAACTGGTGTGTTCCTTGTAGGTTCCGTTGATAAGCGCGAAGGTATCTTCGGTCATTACCAGTTCCTCGTCGGTGGGAATAACAAAAACCTTAACCGGTGAATCCGGGGCGCTTATCTCTGTTTCGGCATTCTTGGTCATCGAGGCAAAGTTGCGGTCCCGATCAATGATGATTCCCATTGATTCCAGCCCTTCAAGGGCCTTCTGACGGATAATCGGGCCGCGTTCGCCTACTCCGGCGGTGAACACAATAGCATCGGTTTTTCCCAGTGCGGCAGCATAGGATCCGACGTACTTGCGGATGCGGTATGCCTCCATATCGATAGCAAGCTGTGCGCGAGCATCACCTTCCTCGGCCGCAATTTCAATATCTCTGCGGTCCACATATTTCTCGGTGATTCCCAGTACCCCGCTTTCCTTGTTGAGGGCGGTCTCCACCTCTTTGGATGTCATCCCTGTCTCGTTTATCATAAAAAAGGTGATTGCCGGGTCGTGGTCGCCGCTGCGGGTTCCCATCACCAGACCCTCCAGCGGGGTCAGTCCCATGGATGTATCAATCGAGACACCGTTCTGTACGGCGCACATCGATGATCCGTTGCCGATATGGGCGATAATCAGATTGGTTGCAAAGGGATGCTGGTTCAGCAGGACCGCGGCACGTTTTGCGGTGTACAGAAACGAGGTGCCGTGAAAACCATAGCGTCTTACTCCATGTTCCTTGTACCACGAGTACGGCAGGGCATAGAGAAAGGCATGCTCCGGCATGGTCTGGTGCCACGCGGTGTCCATTACTGCGGCGTGCGGAACATCCGGCAGTACCTTGCGGGCAGCCTCAATCCCGGTAATATTCGCCGGATTGTGCAGCGGAGCAAGATGAGCCAGCTCCCGAAAGGCCTCGATTATTTCCTGGGTCACGAGTACCGAGCGGTTGAAGCGCTCGCCGCCGTGTACAACCCGGTGTCCTACGGCCTTGATCTGATCAATCGAGCTTATTGCTCCGTACTTCGGATCGGTGAGTGATTCCAGGATCAGTTCTATAGCCTCGGCATGCGTGGGGCAGTCCTGCTCCCGAATCAGCTCTTCCTTGCCGGAGGTTGTGTGCTCGATTTTCGAACCCGGCTGTGTTACACGCTCTACGATTCCGGAAGCTACTACCCTGCCTGCTTCCCAGTCGTACAGCTGGTATTTCAGGGAGGAGCTTCCACAGTTCAATGTCAAAATTTCCATATCTCTACTCTACCGGAAATGCTCAACTCGACGCAAGTAAGGTGAGATCTGGGTTTCGGCTGTAGTAAAACGATTTATCTTGACCGGCTAACAGTGTTTTCCGGGAATTGAGCAGTTTTTGCTTGCAGGATACTGCAATCCGGGCCTATAGTAGAGTTAGTAACGCGAGTAACTACCGTGTTGCGCTTGGATGGTATCTAAGCAAATATTTTACAGGAGGAGCTATATGGCAAAACTGACAAGATTTCTGGTTCCCGGGCTGATATTGCTGGCAGCAATGGCCCTGGTTATCGGTTGTGCACCGGCGGAAGAGGAGGCTGAAACCTCTGATGTGGATTATACCGACAATCCATGGACCGACGGGGAGGATCTGTCCGGACGACGGGTAGATATGTTCGGAGCATTTGTAGACGAGGATGCCCGCCGCTTCCGCAACAGTATGGAACGATTCGAGGAAGAAACCGGGATCGAGGTTGTGTATGAGGGTTCAGGCGATTTTGAATCACTGATTACCGTACGTGTAGAAGGCGGCAGCCCGCCGGACATCGCTTCCTTTCCGCAGCCTGGTCTGGCGGCTGATTTCGGTGATGATCTGATTGCCGTAACCGACTGGTTCAGCGAGGATTATCTGCTGGATCAGTATGATCAAAGCTGGCTGGATATGGCTACCGTTGACGACAAAATGCTGGGTATCTGGTACCGAACCAGCGTAAAAAGCCTGGTATGGTATCCGGAGGCGGAATTCGAAGAAGCCGGCTATGAGGTTCCCGAGACCTGGGACGAGCTGATTGCGCTGAGTGATCAGATTGTCGAGGACGGAGGGTATCCCTGGACAATCGGAATCGAGAGTGCAGGCGCTACAGGCTGGCCGGCTACCGACTGGATAGAGGATATCATGCTTCGAACCGCTACACCCGAGCAGTACGATGCCTGGGTTGCCGGTGAACTGCCGTTCTCCTCTTCAGAGGTGCGACGAGCCTTCGAGATTCTGGGCGAAATCTGGTTTAACGAGGACTATGTTCTTGGTGGAACAGACGGGATTCTGCTGACTCCGTTCGGTGATGCCCCGAATCCGTTGTTCGAAGAACCTCCCGCCGCCTGGCTTCACAGACAAGCCAGCTTTATTACCTCTTTCTTCCCTGAAGAAGCCGAATCAGGAGACGTAAATTATTTCTACCTGCCTCCGATTGATGAGGAGCAGGGTAATCCGGTACTGGTTGCCGGCGATATGTTCAGCCCCTTTGTGGATCGTCCGGAAGTCCGGGCGCTCATGCGCTATCTCACCCAGGGTGTTTCTACCCGGGAATGGCTTGAAGCCGGCGGTTTCGTATCACCGCACAAGGATACCCCGCTTGACTGGTATCCTACAGATGAAGACCGCGGGTATGCCGAGATGACCCGGAATGCAGATGTGGTTCGCTTCGATGCATCCGACCTCATGCCTGGTTCGGTTGGTGCAGGTTCCTTCTGGTCCGAGATCGTTAACTGGATTAACGGCAAGGATCTTGACGATGTCTTGAACGACATTGATGAGAGCTGGCCGGACTGAGTGCTGGTAGCCTACACCCTGGGAGCTCTGCTCCCGGGGTGATTTTTTCTGCGAGGGGAAAAACATTATGAGTAACATGACTATCAATGGAGGCCCGATACTTGAATTCCTTTCGAAACCGAAGGTACGTATCGTAACCTCCATTTTGATCATTATAGCGCTTGGAGTGGTCTTTACCACAAGCGTCGAGTTTATGCGGCAGCAGGATGCTCCGCGTTTTCTGCTTGCGGCTGTATCGCTTATTGTTGGGGTTCTTGGAATCTGGCTGCTGTATCTCTCGGTAGATAACCTGGTTGATACCCTGCCGACCAGGCCGCGCGACATAATTCGGCCGTATGTATTTGTTATTCCTGCTATTCTCGTACTAGCGGTGTATCTGCTGTATCCGGGAGTACGGACCATATGGGTGAGCTTCTTTGCATATTTCCGGGGAGGCGGCGGCCCGGAGCCCGGAACCTTTGGTTTTCAGAATTACATGTCGCTGTTTACTGACAAGAAGATTCTGATCGCACTGCGGAATAATCTGCTGTGGCTGATTCTGGTTCCGCTCTTTTCAGTATCTATCGGGCTGATAATTGCGGTACTGGTCGATCGGATTAAATGGGAGAAGTACGCAAAGTCGTTAATCTTCCTGCCGATGGCCATCTCGTTTGTTGGTGCAAGTATAATCTGGCGTTTTATCTATTATCGGGCTCCGTATGGGGAGCAGATTGGTCTGCTGAATGGAATCAGGGTCAATCTCCTCGGGCTGGAACCGATCGGGTTTTTGCGGATGCAGCCGTGGAACAATCTGTTCCTTATTGTAATTATGATCTGGCTGCAGACCGGGTTCGCTATGGTTATTCTGTCCTCGGCGGTCAAGGGCGTTCCCAGATCCCTGTTAGAAGCTGCTCGTATAGATGGCGCCGGGGAACTCCGGGTATTCTTTCAGGTTATTATCCCGTATATCGGGGGAACTATCCTCACTATTACCACAACCATAACCATTCTGGTCCTGAAAATTTTCGATGTAGTATTTGTTATGACAAGTGGAAACTATGATACCAATGTTATTGCGAATGTCATGTATCAGCAGATGTTCGTTCAGGGGAATTTCGGTCGCGGCAGCGCGGCAGCCGTTTTACTGTTTATCGGGGTGCTGCCGATTATGATCTACAACATCCGCAATCTGGAGAGGAGATAGACTATGGCTGATGCAGTAACATCACATGACATATATGAAGATAGCTCCGACGAAACAAAGGCCAGGCATACGAAAGCGTATAAGGATCGACGCCGTCATGAATTCATCAGACGATTGGTTCTGAACCTGGTAATCGTTTCTATTGTGGTCATCTGGACAGTGCCGACTATGGGGATTCTGGTAAGTTCCTTCCGGCCGCGCAGTCTTATGGTCGCTTCCGGCTGGTGGAGCGCAATAATCAACCCCTTCATGGAGGGACAGTGGACACTGCAGAATTATATTTCCGTACTTACTACCGATGGTATGGGGAATGCGTTTATGAACAGTCTGCTGGTTGCGATTCCATCTACGGTTATTCCGATTACGATAGCCGCGTTTGCCGCATATGCAGTAGCATGGATGAATTTTCCCGGACGAAAGGTGTTTTTTCTGACCCTGGTCGGACTCATGGTTGTGCCGCTTCAAATGAGTCTGCTGCCGCTGTTCGCGTTATACCAGGATGCACAGCTAAACGGCACCTTCCTGGGGATATGGCTGGCCCATACCGGTTTCGGGCTGCCGCTGGCCACATATCTGCTGTATGGATACATCTCCAGCCTGCCGAGGGATCTGATTGAGGCTGCCAGGGTAGACGGGGCGGACCCGATGCTCACCTTCACTCGACTTGTGCTTCCGCTATCTACCCCGGCAATCGCCTCGTTTACAATCTTTCAGTTTCTTTGGGTCTGGAATGATCTGCTGGTCGCACTGGTTTTTCTCGGTACCCGACAGGATGTCGCGCTGGTTACCACCAGACTGGCCGAAATGGTCGGGTCGCGTGGTCAGGACTGGCACCTGTTGACTGCAGGGGCGTTTGTATCTATAACAGTACCGCTTGTTGTCTTCTTCGGATTGCAGCGCTATTTTGTTCGCGGTATGATGACCGGATCGGTAAAGGGGTAGCCACTCGGCCGCGCTTTCGCCAAACAGGGGATTGACAACATTGTGAAAGCAAAACGAATATCCGCGGAGGACGTCGGAAAAAAGGCCGGCGTTTCTCGGACTACAGTATCCTTTGTTCTGAATAACACCCCTGGGAAAAGTATATCTGAGGACACCAGGCAGCGTGTTCTTATGGCTGCCGCTTCGTTGGGTTATACCCCGAACGAGGCGGCCCGGCGGTTGGCAATGACACGTGGTAAATCTATCGGCCTGTACATCTGTCATTCCAAATCGGTCTTTTCCGATGCCTTTATTATGCGGCTTATCGAGGGCATGACCCAGACGGTGAACAAGAAACGGGTTCGGCTGGTGATCCATCAAACCCCGCTAATGGGCAGCAACTATCTGCAGCTGGCACAGGAGGACGATGTGTCCGGGCTGATTCTGGTTAATACCCATGAGTCTGATTATGAGCTCCAGCGGGTTGTAGAGAGTGGTTTTCCAGCCGTCATAATGGACTTCCATGAGGCCCTGACGGTGGATCAGATAGGGACCGACAATAAACAGGCTGCGTATGAAATGGTGGAATATCTCATCGGGCTGAACCACCGCCGAATTGCGATGATTACCCATGCACGTCTCGAGTTTACCGCCAGCAGGCTGCGTCGCACAGGATACGCCGAGGCGCTTGCCGCAGCAGGTATTCCCTATGATGAATCACTGGTAAAAATCGGGAACTTTACCGAAGAAAGCGGCTACCTCCGGGCAGAGGAGCTGCTGCAGCTGCCCGAGCTGCCGACGGCAATTTTTGCGGGTAACGATGTCGTTGCCTACGGCGTACTCAGTGCATTGCGCGACAACGGTGTAGATGTACCGCAGCAGATCTCGGTTGTCGGGTTTGATGATGACTTCCTGTCCAGATACCTTAATCCGCCTTTGACGACAATGGTTCTTCCTGCTGCCAGTATGGGGGCAAAGGCTGTTGACATGCTGCTGCACCGTATGGAAGCTGGTGAAGATCAGGTAGAACTGCCAAAAACCATATTGCTGCCTTCCCATCTGGTGATACGGGAGAGCGCAGCACCCCTGAATCGCTAGGAGAACAACGTGTCTAGTACCGATCATCCCTATGAGCTTGATGGCTGGCGCATCACCGAGACGGTGTTCCACCCGGAAAAAGTCGCAGCCGACGAGACCGTGTTTGCTTTGGGCAACGGTCATATTGGAATACGCGGCACCTTCGAGGAACAGCGCTGTATCTATCACAACGGCACCTATATCAACGGGTTCTATGAAACCGAACCGATTGTATATGGTGAAAGCGCGTACGGGTTTCCGAAATTAAAGCAGCAGATGCTCAATATAACCGACGGGAACATAATCGATCTGTTTGTTGACGACGACCCGCTGGACCTATCCACCGGTGTCGTACATGCATACCGCCGCTGCCTTGATATGCGCGACGGGGTGAGTACACGCGAGGTTACCTGGGAGAGTCCGGCCGGCAAGATGATCAACCTGAAGGTTCGGCGACTGGTTTCGTTTGAGCGAAAGCATGTCGCAGCCTTTGACTGGGAATGCACACTGCTTGAGGGTGAAGCTGTTCTGACCCTGCTGAGCAAGCTTGAGGGTAAGCATCGCTCCCCTGCAGCAACCGCGAATGACCCGCGTATAGGTCATGTATCAACCAGGAGTGCCCTTATTCCAAAGGATAAAAAAATCAGGGAAGAGGAAGGTACCATGCGGCATGTGACCCGCAATACCGGCCTGGGGCTGTTAACCTCCATGCGTAACCGCCTGATAACCGAATGCCGCACCGAGACCACCCCGGAGAGTTATCCCCAGGAGATTGTGCATCGTTACCGGATTGAGGCGGTTGCAGAAAAACCTGTACGACTGGAAAAGATTATTACTTATCATACCAGTCAGGATTTCAGGACACCGGAATTGAACCGTCCGGCAAAGAAGGTACGTGCGGATGCGTATCGGCTTGGTTTTGCCGGACTGGCTGATGAGCAGAGAGAATATCTGAGTGATTTCTGGAAAACGGCGGACGTTGAAATTACCGGAGACATTTCGCTGCAGCAGAGCCTCCGTTTCAATATGTTCCATCTGCTGCAGGCGGCGGGTCAGGACGGGTACACCAATATTGGTGCGAAAGGCCTTACCGGGGAAGGCTATGAGGGGCATTATTTCTGGGATACGGAGATATATTCGTTGCCGTTTTTTACCTACAGCAAGACAATAATTGCCCGGCACCTGCTGCAGTTCCGCATCCACACCCTGGACCAGGCCCGGGCACGTGCGCGTGAGCTGCACCATAAAGGGGCGCTCTTCCCCTGGCGAACCATAAACGGGAATGAGGCTTCAGCCTACTTTCCAGCCGGTACAGCGCAATATCATATCAATGCTGATATTGTGTACGCCTTGCGAAAGTATGTGCTGGCATCCGGAGATGAGCATCTGCTGCTGGAGGGTGGCGCCGAACTGGTAATCGAGACAGCGCGATTCTGGTATGATCTTGGGGACTTTCTGCCGAATAAGGGCTTCTGCATTAACGAGGTCACCGGTCCGAATGAATACACCACACTGGTAAACAACAATGTGTTTACCAACACCATGGCCAGGGAGAACCTGCGATATGCCGGGGAATTGACTGCGTGGTTGGCTGCGGAGCATCCTGCCCAGTTTGATGATATAGCCGACCGGCTTACCCTGCACAAGCATGAGCCGAAGGGATGGAAAAAGGCTGCAGATGAGATGTACATCCCGTACGACGAAACCCGGGAGCTGTTCCCGCAGGATGAGAACTTCTTTCAAAAGGCTGTATGGGATTTCAAGAATACCCCGCGCAGCAATTACCCGCTGCTGCTGTACTATCACCCGCTGACCATCTATCGGTATCAGGTGCTCAAACAGCCGGATCTGGTGCTTGCCTTGTTTCTGCAGGGGCAGCATTTTACACCGGATCAGAAGAAGCGTAATTTCGATTATTATGACCCGATTACTACCGGCGATTCCAGCCTGTCTGCATGTGTGCAGAGCATTGTTGCTGCGGAGATCGGTTACACCGAAAAAGCCTATCACTATTTCATGAAGACGGTTCGAATGGATCTGGATGATGTGAACGGGAATGTAAAGGATGGGGTGCACACGGCTGCAATGGCCGGCTCATGGCTGTCGCTGGTGTACGGGTTTATCGGCCTGCGGGATACCGACGGGCGCATGCAGTTTATTCCTCGCCTGCCGGCTGCCTGGAAGTCCATCAAAATGACCCTGCAGTACCGGGGATTCGGACTCGAGGTAATGCTTACTGCGGAATCGATCTTCTTCAGCTGGGAGGGGACGAATCCGATAACCGTAGAGGTATACGGCACGGAATATACCATTGAAGGCCATGGCGAGCTTCGCGTACCCTCCGAATAGGGGACAGTCCCTCGCGAAGTAGAGGGACTGTCCCTTCAAGCATTTTTCCCCGACTTAATGGAAATGTGCGGAAACAGCGGTAATTGTATATATGAAGCTGTCTGTTTTCCTGTGCTGCTGTTTCGGACTGCTGTCTGTCCATCCGGCCATACCACGCAGTTCCCTGCATACGGTCATTGAATCCGAAGGGGTGTCCACCCATTTTCTTGTTTTGCAGTACGGCCTGGTCCGTGCCAGGCTTAATCTTGCATATGATTCAGCTGTGCGGTATGAGATGCCCGGGCTGCGGGTCGGCAGCACCGGAATACGATTGATATACGGGCCGATTACCTGGCTGCAGCCGGTGCTTCGCCCTGCACCTGCCCCGTTCTCTGCAGTGCGCAGCTTTTCCAGCCGGAAAGTTCCTGTATTCGATCTGGATATTGCCCGCTCCATAACGGATGTCCAATGGACGGCTGCAGCCGCAGCGGTGGATACCGATACCTTTCACACCGCAGCTGTTGCAGCAAAAAGCAGTACAGCTCGCAATCATTACCGGTTTCAGGGTGTGTTCCGTTTTAAGAGAGCGGGGATCGGCGCTGCGTATGGACTTCAGCTGCTGGACACCCCTGAACCGGCTCTGGATTCGCAGCCGTATATTCTGGATAATCCGGCCCCCGGCAGAGGCATAAGCGCAGACAGGCATGGCTTACTGTCGATTGATACAGCGTTGGGAACCAGCATTGGCGGGCTGTACCAGCGACAGGTTCCCGGGATGGATCAGGCAGTGGGAGCATGGGTGTACCATATTGTTCGCTGGGAAGACGGCTGGGCGGAATGCCGGTTCGCCCATGAGCCGGGAGGTTTCCTGGCGCACAGCAGCCGATATGCCCGGCCGGGCCGCAGTATTATGCTGACTGTGCAGCAGCGCAGCGGCGGGAGAGGGCTGCAGCGGGTGACTGCATACTATGACTTTTCGGAACCCGGCTCCTATATCCAGTATTCGGGAAGGGTCCCGTTGGGTAACACCGGCTGGCTCCTGAGAACCGGATGGGAGCTGACCTCGGGCGATCCGAATGGAACCCATGTATCCCCGGGTATACAATGGCAGCATCGCAGTTTGTCGCACTATATGCGCTTTCGATTCAATTCCAAACTGCACAGTGGTCATCAGCGCCATTCCCAGCAATATTCCCTGCTGTACGGCAGGGGCTGGTTTCGCATTGAGTATAGCGCCGACTATGATTCATTTATTCCCGGGATAGATCAGCAGCTGCGGGTCGGGCTGCTGCGTTCAGACTCTTCGCTGCAGCTGCAGATCGACTGGAACAGCCTGGTGCGTGGTGTGGATGGAAAGCTGAGTCTGTCGGCGTACACCCGCTATTAGCCTGAACAGCGAATCAGTCCTCGTACCCGGTCCAGTCTCCGACATACAGCACCTCAGGCTCAAGAAAAATTCCGAGTGTACTTCTGGCAATCTTCTGTACCTCGGATATAAGCTGCCGCATATCCGTCGCGGTTGCGTTTCCGGTATTGATGAATATATTCCCATGGTACGGGGCTATCTGTGCACCGCCGATCTTCTTGCCGCGTAAATCCAGCTCATCAATGATAACTCCGGTTGGTTTTCCATAGTCGTAGTTGTTCTTGAAGGTGGATCCTGCAGACGGGAAACGGAAATGGCCCTTTTCGGTACGATCGCTGCGAAACTGCTGCATACGCTGCCGGATAGCCTGCGGATCCCCGGCATGGAGCCGGAAGCGGGCGGACAGCAGTACCATTGAAGCTGCCTGAAACGGTGAGTGTTTATATGCCCAGTCCGTTTCGCGGAAATGGTATTCCTTCAATCCGTGTTCAGGATCAAGGTACTGTACGCTTTCAAGTATTGCTGCAATCTCGGAGCCGTAGCACCGGGCATTCATCCATACAGCTCCGCCAATGGTTCCCGGCATGGCATAGAGAAAATCGAGGCCTGCCAGTCCGTTTTCACAGGCCCAGTTACAAGCTGCAGAGACCTCTGTTCCTGCTCCGAGCTCAACCACACAGGTGCCGTCATTCAGGCGGCTGTCTATACGGCAGTGATTCAAATTGCGGGTAGAAAGGACGATACCGGGAAACCCTTTGTCGCTTACCAGGATATTCGCGCCGCCGCCGAGAATCCAGTGCGGGATATCAATAGAGCGGGCCCAGGCAATCCATGCCTTCAGTGTTTCTGTATCGGCTGGTGAAGCAAATATCTCAGCTGGACCGCCGATCTGAATGGTGGTATGTTCTGCAAGAGGAACATTGCGCTGGAATGCTCCCAGGTGTGCAGGTACTTCTATATTTTGGAGCACGTCGATTTCCGGAATGATCTTCACATGGCTATCATAGTCTTTTCTGGTGTTTTGTGGTAGGGTTGAACTTTAATACTTGGGGAGAAAGGAACCTGTAACCGGCAACGGTACAGCTTGTTTAGTATGCAGAGAGAACAGAATAATGGAATCCCGGAATTCCAGGAAGTGTACAGGCATGTGTTCCCCATTATCTATCGCGTGGTGTTGCGAATTGTAAACAGCGAAGATGCGGCCGAGGAACTGGTTCAAGAGGCGTTCATTAAATATTATGAACATCGAGAACGATTGCCGGACGTTGCGCAAGCCAAGTACTGGTTGATTCGGGTAGCAAAAAACATGGCGTTGAATTATCAGAAGCGAAAGGGGCGCGAGTATCGTGCATACGAGAAAGCCTTTTTCGAGCCGAAAAGAGTGCAGGAAACCGGGGAGTCTGAGGCCTTGCGTCAGGATTCAGCCCGTCAGGTTCAGGATGTCCTGCAACAGCTGCCGGAAAAGCTGCGTACCGTCCTTGTTATGAAGGAGTACGGCGGCCTTTCATACAAAGAGATTGGTGCGATTATGGGAATACGTGAGGGAAACGTGAAGGTTCGGGTGTTTCGTGCACGCGAACGGATTGCAAAATTGATGGAGGAAGGTGATGTCTATATCCCGTGAGCAGGAAATGATATCCGCCTACCTGGACGGCGAGATTCCGGATCCATGGCGATCGCGCATACCTGAGTTCATTGAGGCGGATGCACGCCGGGCCGATACGCTGAAGCGATATCGAAAGGTGAAGGACGCTCTGCAGCCGGTGCCGGAAGAGGACATCGAATCGGCACAGGAGCGGGTCTGGAACTCGCTGCAGAAGCGTGTGGCCAATCATCCTACAATTGCGGTCATTCCTCAGAATACATGGTGGCGACGAGCGGTTGCCGTATCTTTACCCGCGGCCGCAGC
>CAZANF010000060.1:0-12966 GCA_964486425.1 uncultured Spirochaeta sp.
GACCTTACGGTTTTCCGATACAAAAACAGGATCCATCATGAGGGTCTTGACCGGCTGGTCTCCTTGCTGATTATGATATGCATCGCCGAGATCCCGGAACAAGGCTACCCAGACAATATACTCCGGATCCTTGTCGTACACCGGAAGACGTGAGAATCCGCTTTGAATGGCTTTTTCGAATACCTCTGCAATAGGTGTCTGTTTTTCCACGCTCACGACTTGAGTTCGGTGGGTAAGTATTGCGGACACCGGGACGTCGTTCAGTTTGAACAGACTTTTTACCATGCGGCCCTGAAAGCTCTCGATGACGCCGGTCAACTCACCATGCCGCACCATATTCAGGATGGTGTCCAGTGAAATCCGGCGGGTACGTTGCCCGCGACTCAGCCGGGTAATAAAACGGCTGGCACCGCTGACAATGAAGATTAGGGGACGAAGCAGTATGGCCAGTACATAGATTGTGCGTGCTGTGTGCAGAGCCCAGAACTCGTTATGGAATATAGCCAGCTGCTTGGGGGTAACCTCTCCGAAAATGAGAACTGTCAGGGTAAGAATGCCGGTAGTAATGCTGAGCGCCCCTCGTCCGAAGGTCTGGGCGGTTATGTCGGCGGCCAGGGTCGAGGCACCGATGTTGGTCAGGTTGTTGCCGATAAGGACCGTGGTCAGCAGTATATCCGGATGATCGGCGAGATAAGCCACCAGTCGTCCCCGACTGGGATGATTCACTCGCAGATGCTCGATCTGATTGGATGAAAGTGAGGTGTAGGCTGTCTCGGTGCCGGAGAAAAAAGCAGAGAGAACAAGAAGCGCACCTAAGGCGATGAAAGAATACAGCATATGTGTGTGCCTAAGATACCGGATTTGGCGGGTGAACAGCAATAGCCTGAAAAAAAATGCACCGCAACGGAGCGGTGCATTGAGTCGGCAGCGGAGCGGCGATGTCTATTCAACCTTGAGAATATCCTTAAAGGCCTTTTTGAATGAGTCCTTGGGGAGCGCGCCTGCCGCCATCTGCGGTTGCTCATCAGTCGGGATAAACAGGATGGACGGAATGCTCTGGATTCCGAATGCAGCGGAAAGTTCCTGCTGTTCATCGGTGTTAACCTTGTAGATATCAATCTTGCCGTCGTATTCCGTGGACAATTCTTCAAGGATCGGAGCCACCATTTTGCATGGGCCGCACCAGTCAGCATAAAAATCGATTACCGCCGGCTTATCGCCTTTAAAACTCCATTCGCTGGCCTTTTCAAAATCAAATACTTTTTCTTTGAATGCCTCGGTACTGAGTACTTCAACCATAGTGTTACCTTCCTTATATTCGAAAATCTTTATATACCCAAGATACCAAAAAAACCGCGCGAAGTAAAGCCTTCAGCGATTAATCGAGTATCAATCGAGTATCATGGTTCCGGTCCGATGCAGCATTTCACGATATTCAGTCTCATGTTCCTGGAGAACCTTTTGCAGGAAGTCCAGATTCTTGTGTATCGAGGTAAGGTAGAGATTTTCCCGGCGCTGCAGTGTGTGGGCAAAATGGTCTGCGAAATAATCGCCAATGTTTTCCATTTTTTCCTGGATGCGAGCCTGGACAACATGATCCCAGAATCCTTGTGTGCCTCGCAGCAAATCCAGTGGCGACTGGTATCCCGGTACATGGGCTTCCACGAACTCGTCATACAGCAGCAGCAGTTTTTCCAGATATGCGCGATCCGCCATTTGTGCGTACAGGTCTGCGGCACCTACTGCAAAGCTTACCATCCTGGTGTCCCGATCCGGAAACTGAATAGTGGACGGGTCAATGGACAGCATTGTGCAGGCGATGCATTTTTTGATTATCGAGATATCTATTTCGGGAAATCTACGGTCTTCCCGGGCAAAGTATGCCTGAGCGAACTCCATGCTGCGTTGTTCATGCACCGTGGTGTATTTCGCGCCGGTGCCCTCGGTGTCGCCCGTGGTCTGAATAAGTCCGACATCATGAAACAAGGCGCCTACCAGACCGTTCAGGGCGGCCTTCATGGAGACTGCGTGACCGGCCAGATAAATTCCATGCAGCAGACGTGAGGTTGCCAGATAAACCGAGAGGGTATGCGGCAGGTCATGATAGTGGGTGGTGCTGTGGCGGTAGCCGGGATAGTTGCCTTTGAAAAGGTCAAAGATATCGGTCTCGATACTGTGCAGTACATCGAAAGGCATGTCCGGATAGGCTTGTGTAATCCATTGATGCACTTCCTTTACCGTAGCTTCCTGTGTGAGAACAAAAAAGCTGTCATATATTGGTTTAAATCCCTCCATTACAGGGCTCCTCCATTAAAATCGCGGTAGTTCATCAGGCGAACAGTTTCAAAACCTGCTGAATGCAGCATCTGTGTAATAAATCTGCGACCGTTGGCGTTTGCTGTTTTCAGCAGGGTATAGGTGTGCTCGTGTTCCAGCATTTGCGAGCGGATATAATCGCTGATTCTACGCAGCTGAGACGGTGAGACGCGAACATCCGGATACCGGTAGGTATCGCTGGTCGGGTCTTCCAGTTGAATGGATAGCACCGAAGGATCGGGGATAACCATGGTGATTGCCGGATTCTGATTATTGTAGTCGATATCTATCAATAACTCCAGTATAGCAGAATCGGCGCGAGAATCGAACGGGGTATCATGTATGTCGTAACCGGCAGAGAGAATTACGGTAAAGACGATGAACTGCCTGGATTCCGGGTCGATTGGTATACCTGTATCCAGGCCGATGTTATAGAGCTCAAGAAATGCGCGCTCACGTCGGGTAAGGATCTGATCCAGAGGGCGGTTCGAATTACGCACGGTACTAAGGATACGGGAAAGGGAGTACCCCCCCGGAATAAAGTCGTGGGGAAATACAGCTTTTACTACGTATTCCGCGGTAATAAGCTGATAAAGATCACGGGCTTCCTCGAATATCAGTTCTGATTGTGTGGTTCGTTTCTGCTGTACGACTCCGATGGTACTCAGAAGTTTTCCATCGGTGAGATACATGCCCGCAGCAGTGGCGGCAGCGAGAATGATGATGACAAGTGCAACAGCGAATCCCAGTGTAATTCCTGCCCGCAGCATCAGCTGGTACTCCTTGTATCCTCGAAGACAATTTCATGAATACCGGCGGAGCGCAGCAGGTTCCCGATGACGGTTTTCGCATTTATTTCTGCTTGCTGCAGGATTCCCCGCTGCCGGGCATCTTCGGCTGCTGCGGATTTTACTGCTGCGATTTCATCAAAGTAGCTGAGCATGGTTATTGCATTTCCGCGTCCGCCCGAGAAGTATTCATGAATGCTGTGTTCGTCTGCATCCACATTAAAAATACGGGCCGGGGGCAAGGTGATGTAAAGACGTGAGTCCCTCGGCTGTCGATACACATTGAATTCCTCAGCCTGCACGTCGATACCTGCCTGTACACTCAAGCGGATTGAAAACAGCAGGTGCTGGTCACGGGTACTGAATCCGAGGAAGCTGTCCTGCTCTCCGATATATACAATATCACGGTAAATATGCTCGGCTGTGTGGAGTTGAAGAATTTCCCGAATCTGCTGATTCAGACGCAGCAGCGAGGGTTCATCGGAACGACTGGTGATAAACAGAACTGCCGTCAGCCCTGCTGCCAGGATAAGCGAGATAACTGCGACAGGAATAAAAGGCGGCACTCGGCGTTTTTTAGCTGCTCCCACCAAGCTATCATAGTCCTTACTTGAGGCGTATGCAAATTTT
Source organism: uncultured Spirochaeta sp. (assembly GCA_964486425.1). Taxonomy (GTDB): domain Bacteria; phylum Spirochaetota; class Spirochaetia; order DSM-27196; family DSM-8902; genus Spirochaeta_B. The sequence continues at coordinate 3,735 of CAZANF010000060.1, forward strand.
GGCAGAGTATTTCTGTACGCAATCCGGACTTGCCTCTGTGCAGGTCGGATTGGTATATTACCGTTACTTCTAATCAATTCTATGTAAGGAAAAAAAGATGGCAACACATGAATTTCAGACCGAGGTATCTCACCTCCTCAATCTCATTATTCACTCTCTGTACTCGCACAAGGAGATATTTCTCCGCGAGCTGGTCTCCAATTCATCGGATGCACTGGACAAGCTGAAGTATCTCACACTGACCGATGAAGCGTTGAAGAGCCTGGAGTTTGAGCCGCGAATTGATATTCGCTACCGCGATCCGGCTGAGGTGGGCAACGACAGCGAGCCTGCAACCCTGACCATTGCCGACACCGGAATCGGGATGAACGACACCGACCTTGTCGAGAATCTGGGTACGATTGCTCGATCGGGAACCAAGGAATTTCTGGGAAAACTCTCGGGAGATACCAAGAAGGATGCGAACCTGATCGGGCAGTTCGGGGTTGGGTTCTATTCGGCGTTTATGGTCGCCGACAAGGTTGAGGTAATCACCCGCAAGGCAGGAGAGGACAAGGCCTGGAAATGGGTGTCGGACGGGAAGGGCAGTTTTGATATCTCACCTGCCGATCGTGACACGCAGGGAACGACGGTAACCCTGTTTCTGAATGATGAAGGGAAGGAGTATGCCTCCCGATATCAGATTGAACAGGTAGTTAAGAAGTACAGCAATCATATCGCATTCCCTATTTATCTGAGTTATCTGAAAACGGAATACGACGACAAGGGGGAAGTAAAAGGCAAGACCCCGGTTACCGAGCAGGTGAACAGTGCCGCCGCGCTGTGGAAGCGACCGAAAAATGAGCTGTCGGACGAGGACTATGCCGAGTTTTACAAAACGATCGGGCATGACAGTGATGATCCTCTGCTGCATCTGCATACAAAGGCAGAGGGTACCATTGAGTTTACCACCCTGTTCTTCGTTCCAAAGAAAGCGCCCTTCGACATGTACCAGGTTGACTACCGCCCCGGAGTCAAGCTGTATGTAAAGCGTGTTTTTATTACGGATGATGAGAAGGAACTGCTGCCGAGCTATCTGCGGTTTGTGCGCGGGATTATCGATAGTGAGGATCTCCCGCTGAACGTGAGCCGCGAGATTCTGCAGCAGAACCGGGTAATGACGAATATCCGCAATTCATCGGTGAAGAAGCTGTTGAGTGAGTTCGAGAGTCTGGCGAAGGAGGATCCCGAAAAGTACCTGGAGTTCATCGCGCAGTACAACCGGCCGCTGAAGGAAGGTTTGTACCAGGACTTCGGCAACCGCGAAACCCTGCTGGATTTGGTCCGCTTCAAGTCCACCAAGGCAGAGGGGTGGACAAGTCTGGCCGAATACAAAGAGCGCATGGGTGAGGATCAGAAAGCGATCTATTATATTACCGGAACCAATGAACATGTTCTGCGTAGTTCGCCGCTGCTTGAGGCGTACCGGAAAAAGGATATTGAAGTTCTGATTATGTCGGACGACATTGATGAAATTGTGGTTCCGACTATCGGTCGTTACAAGGATACCGATTTGAAACCGGTGAACCGGGCTGATGCCGGCGACGATCTGAAGGATGAAGGCGATAAGGCCAAGGAAGAATCAAGCAAGGATGTGGTCGAGAAGATAAAAAAAGCTCTCGGCGAACGAGTGAAAGATGTACGGGTTTCGGTACGTCTGTCCGACTCACCGAGCTGTATTGTAGTTGATGATTCAGATCCTACGCTGCAGATGCAGCAGATCATGAAGGCTATGGGACAGGGCGACATGCCGGAAGTGAAACCGATTCTGGAGATTAACCCTGATCATCCGATTGTAACGATGCTGCAGGATTTATCCGACGAGACACTGGTTGCCGATAGCTCAATTCTCCTGCTGGACCAGGCCCTGCTGGTTGAGGGTGCCCCGGTGAAGGACCCTGTAGAATTTGTGCAGCGACTGAACCGCGTTATGCAGCAAGCCTTGAAGGCATAAGCATTCCGCTAAAAGTAAAAGCGAATACAAGGCCGGTTCACAAGGAACCGGCCTTTTTCTCGATAGAGGTGCTGATAAAGACCATCTCCAGGCAGTAATGGGGACTGTCCCTCTTTACAGATATTTGACGGCTGCACCGGGAGTTATTATGCTAATAGCAGGAATAAAAAATAAAAATGCATAAGACAATCGGTATTCTGATAATTGATGTCGAGGGCACGTATAGCAGGATGATCTGGAATGAGGTGGCACGATACACCCGGCAGCAGGGATACGATCTTGTTATTCTGCCTGCCGATTCACCGAATACACCCCATGATTATCTGTATCAGTACAATTCCCTGTTAAACTTTATTAATTCCAGTGTTATGGATGTCCTCATATTCAGTCCCAGCCTCCTTGAAAATCATCTGTCTATACAGGAAACAGAGGCTCTGGTCTCCAGAATTCAGGCTGCGGTCCCGATTGTGAGCCTGAATTACAGGGTGAAGGATGCACCGAGTATTCTCATCGACAACTCTTCGGGTATTCACAATGCGGTGGCACATCTTGTGCACGAGCATGATTGCCGGAGAATCGGTTTTGTCACAGGTCCCGAGGAAAACGAAGAGGCGAGGGAGCGGAAGGCTGCATTTACCGCTGCAATGCAAGCCGAGGGCATCACACCACCTGAAACGTGGTTCATTCCTGGTAATTTCGTGTCCGAAAGTTCCCGGATAACCGCAATAAACCGCGCAGATTCCCTGGTAGCAGATTTTGATGCACTGATCTGTGCGAATGATTATTCTGCGATCGGGATAATCGAGGGGTTGCAGGAGAAGGGGTATTCCGTTCCCGAAGACCTTGCTGTTATCGGGTTTGATGATATACAGGAGGCGCCGTATTTATTTCCCGCGCTGACAACCGTGAAGCAGCCCATTGCGAAGATGGCTCTGCGAAGTGCTCAGATAGCAATTGAAATCTGCGAGGGCAGGAATCAGCCGCAGGAAGTTATGTTTGAAACGGAGCTGGTAGTCAGGGCTACATGCGGCTGTACTCACTTCACCTTTAGCGATATTATAACCGAGTATCAACCTTCTCAGCAGGCGCAGTATTTTGCCCGGCTGCAGGAGCTGCTGCGTGCGCAACTCTCCTTTCCGGTTTTTGAACGGATCTATCCGGCTTTTCATGATCTGCTTTCCTTGCTGTTCACGGAGGAGGTCTCGGAAGAAAATCGCAAAAAAATCATTATGCGTCTTGAGTCGGTATTAGATACCGAGTTTTACAATCACAATTCACTGCCTAACTGGTCGGTTATGGTAACCATTCTTCATGATCTCCTCTTCGCCTGTAATCGGGAAAAATATGACGAATGGGTCGGTTTGAAACTATTTGACCGGGCGCGCGTATTGGTCGGCTACAAGCAGGATCTCTGGCACGGGCATAACGAGATAGAGTTTCTGAAGGGCTATATTTATCCTCTACGGGAAATTCAGCGTAATATGACCATGGTGCTGAATCATGAGGATATCGTTCGCATACTCGAGGATTCTGTCGGCGGGCTGGGCATAACGAATATGTATCTGACATTGCTGCAGAATGGATCCAAGGTAAATGGATTGTATTCAGCAATCAGCCGTTCAAGCGCTTGTATTTTTGCCTACAATAACGGGTCGACGACGGATATCAGTCATCTGGATTCATTACGCAGATTTGAAACCCTGCAGCTTATTCCACAGGCTGTTCGCCCGCCGGCCAGGGGTGTCGTCTGGGTTGCCGGCCCTCTGTATAACCGGGAATCACTTTATGGATTTATTATCTCGGATCTCTCCGGTTTTAACGCCTCTGCAAATGAGAGTATTCGCAATCTGGTATCGGTTGCCCTGAGAAGTTCATACTTGAATCGCGAACGTGAAAAGGCTGAGAGCAAACTCCGTACCATTCTGAATGAGCTCGAGATTCATAACCGCAAACTGAAACGGGACTCAATTATTGACGAGATGACCGGCTTGCTTAATCGACGAGGCTTTTTTCAGGATGTGCAAACTATAATTGATTCTAACAGAGCAGCATCTACCCGTTACGCCTTGCTGTTCTGTGATATGGATGGATTAAAACAGATAAACGACAGCCTTGGTCATGAACATGGAGACCAGGCAATACAGGATATGGCTGAAATCCTTCAGGACCTGTTTCGCGAGGAGGATTCAATAGCCCGCCTTGGTGGCGATGAGTTTACTGTTTTTGCAATAGATATTCCGGAAGATTTTGAAACCGTCATCAAAACCCGCATGGAGAAACAGATAACGGAGTTTCATGCCAAGAATGCTCGTCCTTACAGGCTTTCGATCAGTATCGGTGTAATCGAAGGCTACACCAGTGACGAAAGGCTCGATATCCAGCAGCTCATGTCCAGGGCAGATAAAAAGCTGTATCAGAATAAGCGTAACAGGAATCTGTGAATTCACGTGCGGTTTCATTGAAGTGTGTTGTTTGTAAACAGGAAAAATACTGGTATTGACCCGGGGGCAATGAAAAGTGCAGTGCCTGGAGTGTTTCTGCCGATATCCCACCATGGTGTAGCATAATCGCTCGGTCCCGTATAGTTATGTACCGTGTGGGCTTTCAGGCCTACACTTCCGGTATGAGAATTCAGTATATACAGCATGTTGATTTCGAGACCCCGGGCGCTATTTCCGGATGGGCTTCGGTGCCAGGGCATCAGCTCACCGGCAGCCGTTTGTTCGAGCCGGGCTGGAGTCCCGACAGCCTGCCGCATCCGCGCGACATCGGTTTGCTGGTGGTTATGGGCGGGCCGATGAGCGTTCATGATACCGAACAACACCCCTGGCTGACGGCCGAAAAGGTATACCTGCAAGCCTGCCTGCAGGCGGGTATCCCGATGCTTGGTATCTGCCTGGGGGCCCAGCTGATCGCCGAGGCACTGGGAGCGCAGGTGTTTCCTGCGTCGGAAAAGGAGATCGGCTGGTTTCCGGTACAGGGCTTGCCGGCCGAAAGTGCAGGGCGACTGCAGCTGCCGGCAGAGTTTGTTCCGCTGCACTGGCATGGAGAGACATTCAGCCTGCCGCCCGGAACCCGCCGCCTGGCATCCTCACCGGTCTGCGAAAACCAGGGATTCAGCCTGGATGATCGTGTAATCGGTCTGCAGTTTCACCTCGAGATGCAGCCGGACCTGCTGGCGGGACTTATTGCCAACAGCCGTCATGAGCTTGCGGCCGCCCCCTGGATACAGGGTGAGGATGAGATGTTTTCCAGAGCGCCTGCAGCATGCCGGGCTGTCGAGCCGCTGCTGCATGGGGTGCTGGACCGCCTGGTGCAGTAAAGCCCGGCCGGCGAGCAGGCAGTTGCTGCGGCCGACAGGCGCGACAGCCTCAGCTGGGACGGCGCCAGACTCAGCAGACGCTGGAAATTATGGCCGCCGCCTGCTCAATCTCCTCCATGCTGGTCATGCGCCCGGTGGAAAACCGGACAGCCCCGCGACCCCGTTCGGTACCGGCACCGATCGCCTGCAGCACCGGCGACAGTACATCGCTGCCGGAATGGCAGGCCGACCCGGCGGATGCGACCACCCGGTCTGCAATACGCTGCAGAAGTACCCGTGCCTCGCTGTTACGAAAGCTCAGATTCAGGGTGTTCGGCAGCCGCTGTTCGGGGTGTCCGTTTAAATCGACATCCACAGCCTGCGCTAACAGCTCATGCAGCCGGTCACAGGTCTGTTGCATGGCGGTCATATTCGCACTGAGGTGTTCAGAAGCGCTGCGGCAGGCCGCGCCCAGTCCGGCAATATAGGCGGTGTTCTCGGTGCCCGGCCGTCGCCCCTTTTCCTGCCCGCCGCCGTACAGCAATGGCGGAAGCTCGCTGTCACGCCGGATGTACAGGGCCCCGATGCCTTTGGGAGCATACAGCTTGTGCCCGGCGATGGTCAGATAATCAACGCCGAGCTCTGCTGTATCAACATGAATCTTGCCGGCTGATTGAGCGGCATCGGTATGAAACCGCACCCCGTGTTCCCGGGCAATGCGGGCCAGCTCGGCAATCGGCTGAATGGTACCGATCTCGTTGTTGGCGTGCATGACCGAGGTCAGAATGGTGTCCGGCCGCAGGGAAGCAGCAAAGTCGCCAGGATCTATGAGGCCGGCAGCGTCCACCGGCAGGCGGGTCACCGTAAAACCCTGTTTCTCCAGCACCCTGCAGGGCTCTTCCACCGCCGGATGCTCAAAGGATGAAATTACTATGTGGCGCCCGTCGTCCCCCAGCTGCCGCGCCAGGGAGAACAGCACCCAGTTGTTGGACTCTGTTCCTCCGCTGGTAAACACAATCTCGTCGCTGCGAGCCCCAATCAGCCCGGCCACCTCCTTTCTGGCCTGCTGGACCGCCCGGCGCGGGTAGTCGCCATAGACATGGCTGCTGGAGGGATTGCCGAATTCATGCTCCAGCAGCGGCATCATGGCAGCACGTACCTCATCGGCGATCGGGGTTGTGGCATTGTAATCCAGGTAGATCGGACGCATTCAGAATACCAGCACCTTGTCGGCCCAGATTGTCCAGTCGGTCAGCTCGGCCATGGTGCTGCGGTGAGCGGAATCCACCAGCTCGTCCTCGGTTATGCCGCGGGCATCCATGCAGCTGCCGCATACCCCCTGTTCGCTGCCGCCGCGTGCGGCAACCTTCAGCATACGCTCCAGGTTGTAGTAGCCGTTCGGGGTTGTCTGCCCGCGCTTGGCGCAGGCCGCTGCATCACCAATCAGGAACAGCTTCACCTCCTCGCCGTCCCGCTTGGCCAGCTCCCCGGCCAGACGAAGCCCGTTATAGCTGCGCTCGGTGCCGTAGGGTGCATCGTTGAGAATCAGTACATACTTCATGTGTTTTCCTCCTGTGTGCCTGTCAGTTCATGCCTTCCGGCCTTCCATTGACATATTGTAATGGTAAACTGTCAAGCTTTCTCTACAAAAACCCTGCTTGACCAACCCGCAAAGCCGAACTACAATCCTTTCCATGCGTATTGCAGAAATTCTTTCAGTCCGAACAACAGGAGCAGCAACCCCCAACGGGAGAGGTGTATCTGCTGCTGGGGACTGTGATGACTTTCGCGCAACGCGCTAAGATATTCATTGCATTTCAATCAACAAGCCGCAGGACACCGGGTCCTGCGGCTTTTTTTGTGTCCCGCTGTTCCGGCCAACCAGGTACGGAGCACAAACCACAAAAGCCCGGCCCCTGTGTACCTGCCGCAAAAGGAAGGAAAACATGCTTGTTCAGGGACAAGGAATCACGATTCGACCGGCCGGCAGCGAGCTGCTGAGCGGCATCTCGTTCGCCATACCGGGCGGGGCAAAAATCGGCCTGGTGGGAGCCAACGGCTGCGGCAAAACATCGCTCTGCCGGGTAATAGCCGGGCTGCAGGAGGCCGACGGCGGGGTGCTGTCGGTGCAGCGAAGAATACAAATCGGCTGGGTGCCGCAGCACCTCACCACGACCGACGACTGCACGGTACTCGAATACCTGGCGCCGGACGTGCTGGCCCGCCGCAGCGAGCTCAGCCGCCTGGAGGCTGCAATGGGGAACCCAGGCAACAGCCCGCAGGAACTGGAGCGCATCCTGCAGCAGTACGGCGAGCTGCGCGAGAGCTACGACGAGGAGCATGGCGACCTCTGCGAGACACAGGCCCAACGGATTCTAAGTGAGATTGGGCTCGAACTGCCGCTGGATGCCAAAGTCATGCAGCTGTCCGGCGGCGAGCGCAACTCGCTGGCCCTCACGCGCGCCCTGCTCGGCAACCCCGATGTACTCATTCTGGATGAACCCGGCAATCACCTGGATTTCGCCGGTCTGGAACGCCTGGAGGGAATACTGCGCGGCTATCCGGGTGCGGTACTGCTGGTATCCCACAACCGTCGGCTGCTGGACCGCTGCGTAGACCGCATCTGGCACATGAGCCACGGCAGTCTGCAGGAGTACAGCGGCAACTACACCGACTACCGCATGACCATGCTGCAGAACGCCGCCGCCCGGCTAGCCCAGCACGCCGTACAGCAGGCCAAGCTGCAGCGCCTGGAGGAGCTGGTGAAGCGCTTCGAGCAGATCGCCCGCGCCACCGCCGACCCGGCCTGGGGCAAACGCCTGCGCGCCCGCCGCACCCAGCTGGAGAAAAACCGCGAGCAGGCCGTCGATGCCCCGCAGATCGGCAGCAAAAACATCGATGTACAGATTGCCGCCCGCGGCTCCCGGGCCGACATCGCCATCGAGCTGAACAACTACCGCAAGAGCTTCGGCGACCGCGTGCTGCTCAGCGACGTTCGCTTCCAGATCCAGGCCGGCGAGCGGGTCGGGCTCATCGGCCCGAACGGAAGCGGAAAAACCAGCCTCATCCGGGATCTCATGGAACGCGGCAGCTGGGAAAACCCGGTTATTCGCATCGGCCCCAGCTTCCGCGTCGGCTACATCTCGCAGCACCGCGAGCAGTTCCGTCAGTCGGCCCCCCTGCTGGAGGCCCTGCAGCTGGCAACCGGAGCCCAGGACAAGGAAGCCAGCGCAATCCTCACCCGCATGCAGTTCCAGCGACGCGATTTCGAGACCGCCGTCAGGGACCTCTCCGGGGGTGAGTACAACCGCCTGCAGCTCGCCGCACTGCTGCTGCAGGGAGCCAACCTGCTCATTCTGGACGAACCGACCAACCACATGGACATCCCCAGCAAGGAGATCATCGAGGAAGCCCTGGTGGAAAGCGAGGTAACCCTGCTGGTCGTCTCACACGACCGCTACCTGCTGGACGCCGTGGTGGACCGCCTGCTCATCATCGAGAAACAGACCATCACCGACTTCCCCGGCCGCTTCTCCGAGTACCGCAGCAGCCTGGACGACCCGGACAGCCGGGCCGAAAATGAGCATGACGCACAGCGCAAAAAAACCGAGGCCCAGGCCGCGCAGCACATCGCCCGCGGGGATCACAAATCCGCCCGCAAGGCAGCAGCAAAGCTTCGCTGATATTCCGGCCGCCTGTGCGGTACGGACTGCCGTACCGCACACCGGGTGCTCCGCTGCAATCTGCAGATCGCCGCGCATCCGCGCGCCCATCTCGCCATGCGGGGTCTCCCTCCCGGGAGCCTCCGCGATGCTGCACCCCGCTCACTGCAGGATTTCCGCTGCGCCCTCCTGGCGGAGTTCTCGTGGTTCTGCTTCGCAAACCACTGCCACTCCTGGGACTCGCGGTATTACTGCGTAAACCGCTGGCACTGGCGG
>CAZANF010000061.1:0-12916 GCA_964486425.1 uncultured Spirochaeta sp.
TGCAGCTCGAACCTGATACATTATACCTCGGGCGTACGGTGGAATATACTGAAACCAGAAATCTGGTTCCAATGCTTGAGGGGCGTTCATCCATCGGCCGTTTGGGACTGTTCGTACATATTACCGCAGGATTCGGCGATGTAGGGTTCAAGGGGTTTTGGACGCTGGAGATCTTTTGCGTGCAGCCGATCCGGATTTACGCCGGGGTGGAGATTGCCCAGATTTTTTATCATACCATCGAGGGTGATTATGACACCTATAAGGGCGGAAAATATCAGAATAACCAGGGTATCCAGCACTCATTACTGTACAAGGATTTTGAGAAGAAGCGTGCCTGATGCCGGTAATCGCAATGATTACCGGCGCAAGTCTTCGATATACTCATCTGCAGTCAGCGGGCGATATTGCTTGCCATCAAGCACCATCCCGTAGGTTGAAGTGAGCAAGGTGTGCAATCCGTTATGCAACCGTTCGCTTTCTTCCTTCATTTTTGTGCTCCCGGCGGAGAATGCCTCTTGCGGAACCCTTCCGCTGGTAATGAGGGTTTCCAGCAGAAGCTTGGCTGCAAGAAAACGGCGGTATTTGCTGATGCCGAGGATGAGGGGATTCTCCAGCATACCGATTACCTCCCAGGTAACCTGCTCGGCCTGTGAATACTTGCCCGGGTCCTTGTCCTGGTCGCTCACTCGTACCGGCAGCTGGGTGATTATCTCATCCAGGTGCTCGACCAGATAATCCAGACGCAGCAGCCCGGTAGCCGCATTGAACAGAATCGGTGTGCCGCTTTCTTCGGCCCTGGCAAGGTCATCCTTTGAAACCGCAGGCCCGATGTCGCCGCATGTCAGCGATCCGTCGGCCTCGCGCACCAGTACCCCGCCCTTTACATCTACCGGGGTCTTGAACGAAAACTCGAAGGCTGCCGGGCGATCGGAAAGCGCGAAGTAGGCCAGGGTAACCGGCTCTATGGTGAATCCGAGGTTGTCCACATTCCCGATGTAGGCAAACTTCTTTCCGTCCCGATGCAGGTCACGGTAGATATCCTTCAGAACCTGAAAGTTCTGCCCGTGCCCGCCGGGGATTGCTATTGGAGAGTCCTTCCTGCCGTATGCGCGGTCAAAAATGCGACGAGGGCTGCCCTCGGATGAATGAGTGAAGGCTGCCAGCAGCGGCTGCACTGCATCCCGGACCCGGGTAATATCGATCCCGGTAGCGGCAATCAGATCGGCCAGCAGCGGTGATTGTTGAAACTCGTCATAGGCCTGCATAAGATCATCATGGGTAAATACGCTGCTCATCTGGAACATCGGAGCAGCCGGCGGAGGGGCGGTTTCGTCGGCAACTACAGTTGTCCCTGCGGCACTGGCAGGAGTGCCGGCGTCTCCGGCGGTATTTATACTCGCAGCTCCGCCTGTGTCGCGGCCGAATCGCTGCTGGTATTCCAGCGCCGTCAGCAGCAGGCTTCGCATTTTCAGCTCCAGGAAGCTTGGCCCCGGGCTTCCGTCCGGGTGGATGAAGGCTGGCGCTACCCCTTTCGGGCGATCAGTTGCCAACTCGGCCGCCGCATGAAACTCCTGTTCAACCGCATCAAAGACCGATGCATCCAGCCCGCGATTTTTCTTGGAGTCGCAGTAGCTGGTTGCAGACCCACCGTTCAGCACCCCGTAGGCCGTGAGTGGTGCCAGGGCAATCCCGATGGTGCGCAATGCCTCATTCCCCAGGACTATACTGTCTGAGTCGTCACTTGCTTCCCGGGTATCAGGCAGGGTGTTCAGATCAACCGGCAGGCCCCATTCCGCAAGATAGTGCTGAAGCTTGTCCCGGCGAATGGTCAGCTCCATTGAACCTGTGGCATCAATCACGTCGATTCCATCGATTTCCGGCAGGCTGTCCATGCGTACCGGTTCAAGATGATCAAACTCACCTGCATTCAGCCGTTCCAGCAGCGAGAGGGTCATATCCACATCTACGCCCTTCGACTCCAGTATCTCACGCAGATCCTCGGAAATTGCATGCATAGGCTACTCCTGTAACATCCTTGCCGCATTGGCAGCGCCGTATAATGAAACATCATAGTTGCGTATGATGTACACCGGAATTTTTTCAATTACCTTGCGTATATTCGGGTTATAATTCTGCAGGAAGGTTCGCATGAAACGGTGATCATCGGTGAAAAAGGCCTCGTTCTTGGCTGCAATACCACCGGCCAGGAAAAGCCCGGCAGACGGCATGTAGTTAATCGCGACATTGGATGCGAAGTTGGCGTACATCTGTACGAAGTAGTGCATAACCTGTTGCAGCAGCGGATTCCCGTCGGCAGCGCCCCGGCTTATCATCGGTGCACGCTCGGCTGGGCCTGCGGCATCTATTTCCGCAATCAGATCATCTCCGTCTCCCTTGCCGCGGGAACGGAAAAAGCGAAACAGATTGTTGATTCCCATACCGGAAATGGAGAGCTCGGCACCTGGGCGCTGACCGTTCAATTCATGCTGCAGAAAGGCGATAAACTCCTGCATAAGCGTATCAACCGGGGTAAGGTCGGCATGGCCTCCCTCGGTAGGGAAGGCTCGGTACCAGCCGTTGTTATTTACAAGAAAGCCAAGTCCCAAGCCTGTTCCGGCTCCGGCGGCAACCATCACATCACCGTGAGGTTCCGGAAATGTGCCGTCCGGGTGATACAGTTTGGTAACCTCCTCCGGGTTGTCCAGCTGCAGAATCGGCAGACCGTAACAGATAGCAGAGAAGTCATTAATCACAAACGCCGGGGTCTTGAACAGCTTGCTGATAACCTCTCCGTCTACCGCCCAGGCGACATTAGTGAGTTGACAGCGGTTATTGTACACCGGTCCCGCAGCGCTGAAGCAGCATGCCGCAACCGAAAGGTTCGGATGATCTGTCCGGAAACCCTCCAGTGAATCTCTGATTGCTTCCTCAATACCCGAAAGCTGCTGGGAGGAGTAGCGCTGTTTGCGTACTATTTCAAAGGAGTCCCCTCTGGGGGCCATTAATGCTATTGTCGTGTTGGTTCCGCCGACATCACCGGCAACAATTACTGTTTCTCTATTCATAACTGTCTATTCATATCATTCTTGCGTCGGTTCCGACAATGGGTTAGGCTACATACTTGGAGGTTCTGATGGAACAGAATGCCATGAAGTTTCGATTAGTAACGCGAAGTGACTTCGACGGTCTTGTGTGCGGGATGCTGCTGAAAGAACTCGATTTAATAGATGATATTACCTTTGTGCACCCCAAGGACATGCAGGACGGTCTGATTGCTATAGATGGACATGATATTACCACTAATCTTCCGTATGTAGAGGGAGTACACCTGGCATTTGATCATCACTACAGTGAGACCCTCCGGGTCGGCAAGAAAGATAACCATATTATAGATCCGAATGCAAAATCCGCCGCCAGGGTGGTTTATGAGTACTACGGGGGAGCGGACAGATTCAAGAATATTGCCTCGGACATGCTGGAAGCGGTTGATAAAGGAGATGCCGCGGAGTTTACCCTGGACGAAGTGCTGAATCCCTCCGGTTGGGAGATGCTCAATTTTATTATGGATGCACGTACCGGGCTGGGGCGGTTTCGCACCTTCCGAATCAGCAATTATCAGCTTATGATGGAGCTTATAGATTTCTGCAGGAATCACACCATAGATCAAATACTGCAGATACCCGATGTGAAGGAACGGGTGGATCTGTACCTGGAGCATAAAGAGCGTTTTCAGCATCAGCTTAAGGAATGCAGTCGTTTGCATGGTCGAGTTCTGGTTGTTGATATGCGAGGTCAGGACACCGTATTCGCCGGTAATCGCTTCGTAAAATATGCGTTGTTTCCGGAAGCAGGCATTTCAATTCAGGTAATGTGGGGTTTCAAGAAGCAGAATACGGTATTTACCGTTGGTAAATCAATATTTAATGATGTGTGTGCACTCAATATCGGTGAGATGATGCTTACCTATGGCGGCGGTGGACATGCAAATGCCGGCACCTGTCAGATTGAGAATGCACGAGGTGATGAGGTACTCGAAGAATTGATAACAGCTATTCAACAGTATTGCGAGGGATAACATGAGTAAGGCATTAGATGTACAGCAGGTACAGCACTTTTTTGATGAGGTTGAGGAAGAACTGGTGAGTCTCCAGAGTATTGACTCGTTCGAGATGCTCAGGGAGATTATCTCGTACAGCAGGCATCTGGAGGATTTTCCGCAGGAGCTTATGACCGAAGAAAACCGGGTGCACGGCTGTCAGTCAACCGTGTATATACATGCCCTGCATGATGATTCCGCGGTCTATTTTCAGGCATTCTCGGATGCCCAGGTACTGCGGGGATATCTTGGAATTCTTCTGGCCGGTCTGAATTATATGGCGATTGAAGATTTTCTGAAACATGCCCGAAGCATCGTTGAAGACTTTGCAAAACGCACCAATATCGCCGCCAGCGTTACGCCCACCAGGGCGAATGCATTCGGAAACATCTTTGAACTGATGGAAACACAAGTACGCCGGATAGCCGATTAGGATCCCGGATTACTATATTAACTGTAAAATAATCAGGAGACACTACAAATGACCAGAAAATCGTTCTACACATGTGTGACAGCTGTCGTTGCTGTGCTTATGATGACAAGCCTGCACGGATTTGCAGATCCGGTTCGGAATTATCCCGCCGGCGCCGACCCGGATATTATGTTCAGTTCCGGGACGAACCCTGCCGGATTGGGCTTTTCCCAAGGGCTCGGGATTGGTTTCGGGGCTGAGATACCAGCTGATCAGGATACCGTATACAATCCGCTGCTGGTTGAGCAGGATACTTATGTAGGTTTTTCGGCCGGCAGCCTGGGAATAGCGTATGAATCCGACGGCGAGAACTCGATGTTCTCCGTTGGACAAGGTTTCGAATTGTTGCCTGGATTCAGTCTTGGGTTTGCGACGCACACCCCTTCGTGGGCATGGAGCAAGAGCGAGTTTCAGGCCGGTACGCTGTGGCGTCCGCATGCAGCCCTCAGTATAGGGGGGATTTATCGTGCTGATATCGGAAATGCATGGAGTGTACACCCTGGTATCGGGCTTCGCCCGCTGGCGCTCATTCCCGGTCTGCAGGACTTCGGCCATCGGGTCACGTTCACTGCCGATGCGGCATATTCCGAAGAGGGTCCGAGCGGAGAGGCATATGGCCTTCAGCGGATCGGGACTCAGATTGAGCCCTTGCAGGGCTTGCGCCTGTATGGTGGTTACCAGTTGAGTGGCGACTGGAATGTCGGGATTGAGGCTGCTTTCGGCTATTCCCGCAACGGGATAAGCTTCGCGTTGGATGATTCCGTGCAGCTGCGTTCCGCCCGGGTATACAGTAACGTTGAGGTCCCCGGCTATCCAGGCCCCCCTGCCACCCCCAAGAGCCGGATCATTGAGTTCTCGGGATTGCAGGTTGTCGCGGAGGTCGAGGGTCTGCAAAGCTTCGGTGAGTTCACCTTCGGTGACGGGAGTCGCCCTTTTACCGCGGTTGTCGAGGAGATAGAGGAACTGGCCGCCGATCCCTCTGTGGCAGGAATACTGTTTACCAATCCGGTTTTCAACGGTGATATGTCGCATGCGATAGAGATTGCAGCAGCCCTGCAGCGGTTCCGCCAGACCGGAAAAACCGTGGTTTTTTCGATCGAGCAGGCCGATTCGCTTACCTATCTGGTTGCCGCATTAGGAGCAGATGAGATCTATCTGCGGCCGGCAGGTATGCTGGCAGTATACGGATTTTCCTCCAGCAGCCTGTATTTTGCCGATTTCTTCGATCGCTTCGGCATTAATGCAGTAGGTTTTGAATCCCACCCGTCAAAATCTGCGAATCACGCATTCACAGAATCGGGCATGACTGAAGAAGCCAGGGAAAATACCGAGGCATACCTCGGATCCTTGTTCTCTTCCTATCTGGACCTGGTTGCACAGGGACGAGGCGACAGACTGGCAGGCGAGCCTGCCGAGTTGTGGGACGATGCACCTTACCTGGTTGCTGCACAGGCAGAGGATGCAGGTCTGGTCGACGGGTTGATGTATCATGATCAGGTTCTTGAGCTTCTGGAGGAACGTCTGCCGGAAGCTGAGGTTATGCAGATGCAGACTATGGAGCTGCGAAACCCCGCGTGGCATACGCCGCGCAGATCGCGTATCGCAGTGATCTATGCCGTGGGTCCGATTATGACCGGCGAGGGCCTGCAGGGGACCTCCATTGGGAGTGATACCCTGGCCCGGCAGATCCGTGAGGCTCGTGAGGACGATAGCATAGATGCTATCGTCCTGCGGGTCAGCAGCGGGGGAGGCTCTGCACTTGCTTCGGATGTGATCGCTCGAGAGGTCTACCGAACGACACGAGGCGAGGATCCGAAGCCGCTGGTTGTTTCAATGGGCCAGACTGCGGCCAGCGGCGGATATTATATTTCGGCCTTTGCCGACTATATCTATGCATATCCCACCACAATTACCGGCTCAATCGGGGTGACCTCAATCAGTCTGCATCTTGATCAGCTGCTGGAGGAGTGGGATATCACGGTAGATGGAGTTGCAGCCAGCGAGTCCAGTTTCTTCCTGGATCCGTTCCGTCCGCTGGATGAAGGCGATGCCGAACAGATGCAGGACTTTACCGAGGCGATCTATCAGCAATTTCTGAATACAGTAGCGGAAGGGCGCGACCTGTCCAGTGAAGAGGCGGATGAAGTCGCCCGGGGTCAGATATGGACCGGGCCGCAGGCACTGGAGCGGGGGCTTGTTGATGAAATTGGAGGAATCGGTCCGGCGCTGGACAAGGCGGTTGAACTGGCCGGGGTTCAAGGTCCGGTAGAGATCTACACCCCGAATGACAGCGGCATGCTGCAGGGTTTCGGCGATTCGGCTGCACAGCTGCTGCTTCCGGAATCACGAATACCCGAGCTGGAACAGCTGATGGATGATTACCGTGTACTGAAGGAATGGTCCAGAGAGGGAGGGGTGTATCTGCTGCCTCAGTCGGTGCGGTACTGAAATACCGTTCGATCAAGCATTTCCCCGTAATCCTTCAGAGCTTTTAAAATGACACTGCCCCGGGCATCCAGTCCGGGGCTTTCCCATAGCTGCTTTATGCGTTTGTCATACGTCTCGCGGGTAAGCCCGCTGGTTACCGGCGGCTGCAGCAGGCGCTTGGCGCAGAAAGCCCGATATCGATCCCTTTCCTGTTGGGTCAGGGATTCCCAGGCGTTTCGCCATCGGTAGCGGCGGAGAAGTACCGGAATTCTGGGGTCGTGGCTCTTCGGTTCAATGCCGGCAAGGGCCTTCGGTGATGATTCTCGAATGCGGGTAAAGAGTTCCTTGTCCTCGTCTGCAAAAAATCCTCCGAATGGACCTCCTCCGTAGATCATGAGCTCGGGATCTTCCGGTTGTTCACGGAGCGGGCGTTCGCCGTAAATCTTCTGAAATTTCTGAATCAGCAGGGTGCTCCGATACAGCATTCGTGCATGCTCGGTACACTGTTCGATGTTGATGTCCAGACGACGGGCGCTGTCGTCGTCCAGGGCTGCAATGGGGGTAAGCACCGGGCAGCGATTTTCATGAATCTCGGTAACATGAATACGCTGTTCCGGTTCCAGGATCTCCCGGCTGGTGAAGATGCGCCTTCGGACCTCCTCCGCCGGCAGTTCAATAATCGCGGTTGGATCGTAGCGAAGATCGGCTGCAATAATTGCCTTCGGATTCTCCGGATTAACCCCGACAGGAGCAATCGCGGTTGTGCAGCCTGCCTCCCTTGTGTGGATTCCGTCCGTATGCAGTACCGGTTTTCGAATGCCGATATCCAGCAGCGAACGGACCTTGTCCCGTGTTCGGTGTTCCCATGCAAACTGGAACAGGCGAGGGTTTGTCCGCCGGAGCAGCTGAGCCATCTCAATGGTTGCGTACACATCCGCCAGGGCATCGTGCGCACCGCGGTGTTCTATCCCGTTTGCTGCCGTCAGGCGATCAAGCTTGAACTGGGGCTTCCCGTCCTCATTCCTCGGCCAAATTATGCCGTCCGGGCGCAGATCATGCGCCAGCCGAACGACATTAATCAGATCCCAGCGGGAATTACCGTGGGCATAATGCCAAGCATAAGGGTCGATAAAGTTGCGGTAGAAGAGATTACGAATAAACTCGTCATCGAACTTGATATTATTATAACCTGTTATGCAGGTACCCGGTCGGGACAGCTGTGCATGCACCTGCTCCGCGAAATCACGTTCCCGCAACCCCCGGCGCTGAACCGTTTCCGGGGTTATTCCGGTAATCAGACAGGCTTGGGGATCCGGCAGATAATCGGGGGTCAGGCGGCAGAACAGAACAACCGGCTCATCGACCGGCTGCAGGTTCTGGTCGGTACGCAGAGCGGCAAATTGGGCGATACGGTCGTATTTTGGATTACGACCGAAGGTTTCCAGGTCGTACCAGAGCATGGTATTCGGCATGCTGCTATCCTACTACATCGGACCATGAGATGCCACCGCAGGATCTTTACCGTCATAACATGATAGAATCGGACATGGAGGAACGGGATATCGACACACTGCAAATTCTCTTTTTGGAATCCTTTTACGGCGGATCTCATAAAGACTTCGCCGATGGACTCCGTCACCACAGCAGGCACTCCTTTGATATGCATTGCCTGCCGGCGGAGACCTGGAAGCGCCGTATACGCAATGCGGCTTTGCAAATGGCAGCCGATATTGCGAATCCGCAAGAGTATCATGGGGTGCTGAGCGGGGGAATGCTCTCGCTGGCAGATCTGCGTGCTTTGTGGAGGGAGAAATGTCCGCCGGTCATTCTCTATGCGCATGAAACACAGCTGCATTATCCGCTTCAGGATGCCTCAACGCGGCATGATGAGTTCTATCATACGGATATCTCCAACATGCTGGCTGCCGATGCGGTTCTCTTCAATTCGCATAGTCATTATACGGCATGCATGCGCAATGCTGCAGAATACATGGAGCGTGCCTGCGGGACGAAACGACTGCTTGAGGATATTCAGAAAAAAAGCAAGGTAGCATGCCCCGGCTGCTGGTTTCCCTCTGATCCGGTAGAGCGACCCGAGCGACCTGACGGTCCGTTGTGCATTATTTGGAACCATCGCTGGGAGTTTGACAAACATCCTGAGGTATTTCTGAAGCTGCTGCAGCGGCTGCATGATGCAGGCAAGGATTTCCGGCTTGTGCTGCTGGGAGAGGGCAGCCACAATCGCAGCCGCTCTGAAATTCTCAAGAGGTTCAAGGCACAGATAATTCATGCCGGCTACCTGCCGGGCCGGGACGCATATTACCGCATGCTTCAGCGAGGGGATGTTGTCATCAGTACCGCAAAACAGGAGAATTTTGGTATCGCAGTAGTTGAAGCAATGTATTTTGGATGTCTGCCGCTGTTACCTGACAGACTGTCCTATCCGGAGCTTGTTCCGCCGCAGCTTGAGTGGAAGGCACTGTATGAGAATGATGAAGAGTTGCTGGAACGATTATCACTGCTTGCGGATGCGATATCAGACCCGGATGAACAGTCATTTTTAGATGGGCAGCGCCGGCTGCTTTCCGGGCATATGACGCAGTATTCCTGGCAGAAACGCGCGGAAGTTTTTGATCAACTCCTGTTTGACAGCTGTTCAGTACATTAGTAAGCTTTCGTGGGGGACATATGCGGGAGTATGACTATATTATCGCCGGCGGCGGTATGGCGGGGCTCAGCCTTGCCTACCATTTTGCATTGAGTCCTTTGCAGTCGGCGCGGATCCTGATTGTAGACCGTGAGCGCAAGCTGAAAAACGACCGCACATGGTGTTACTGGACGGACAGGCCCCATATTTACGATTCAATCTCATATCATCATTGGACCCATCTGAAATTTATCGGCGGCGGGATAGAGAAATGTATTCCGCTGACTCCCTTCCGGTATCAGATGATCCGCGGTATAGATTTCTATCGAAAGGTGGAGGATACCCTTAGCCGGTTTCCGAATATTGAGCATTACTACGGTGAGATCACCGATATTCATGATACCCATGACGGGGCAATTGTTGCTGCAGATGGGCGCGAATACAAGGCTTCGTTTGTTTTCGATGGAATCTTTGTTCCCCGTGAGTTTCGCGTAGATGAGGACCGGTATCATTTTCTCAAACAGCATTTTGTCGGCTGGGAGATCGAGGCGGAAGAGGATGTGTTTGATCCTGCGGCGGCGACTCTCTTTGATTTCCGGACTCCGCAGCACGGTGTGATGCGATTTATGTACGTGCTGCCGTTTACCCCGCGCCGGGCGATTGTCGAGTATACACTGTTCTCCTATGAATTGCTGGAAAGAGAGGAGTATGAGGCGGCTATTCAGGATTATATAGAGAAGGTTCTGAATATTAGCGCATATCGTCGACTGGACAGCGAGGACGGGATTATCCCGATGACGGACCAGCCCTTTCAGCGCCGCGTCGGTGATCATATTCTTCGCATTGGCACAAAGGGCGGGATGGTGAAACCCTCCACCGGATTCGCATTTCACCGGACTCAACGGGACAGTGCGGCCATCATTGCCTCACTGGTTCGGCACGGTAATCCCTTCAATCTGCCTGCCGCCCCGGCACGCTATCGCTTGTTCGATTCGCTCCTGCTGCACATTCTGTATCGCCGTGGAGAACTGGCGGAAGCTGTGTTCGCGCGACTCTTTGAACGCAACCCTATAACCCGCCTGCTTCGGTTCCTCGATGAGCGTGGAAACCTGCTGGAAAATCTGGCGCTGATGAAAACAACCCGCTGGCGCCATTTCCTGCGCGCCTTCTGGAAGCTGAAGATACGCAAGGAGATATAATTTGCCTCGACTCCTGGAATGGATCTCACAGACATGGTCTCTTATGTCCCTTGTATCGCAGGTATTGCTGATACTCTGGGTGCTTGGCATGATCGCTGTACCGATTGTGGCCTGGGTAGGCGGCAAGGGAACCGAAAGAATCGGAATTTCAGTAACCGTACTGCTGCAGGTCGGTCTTGTCATATCAATACTTCACAAGGCCTGGGGGACAGGCAGGACCGCTGCGGCATGGCTGGCGGTATCCGGAATAGGCTGGGCCAGTGAGGTAATCGGCAGCCGCAGCGGATTCCCGTACGGCGCGTATCACTATACCAGGGTGCTCAAGCCGCAGATTCTTGATGTCCCGGTAATAGTACCGCTGGCCTGGATGATGATGATGCCGCCGGCCTGGGCCGTCGGACATGTTGCTGCTGCGGGATACATCGGTCCGGGTGCTTCAATTATGTTTGTGCTGCTGTCTGCGCTTGCCTTTACCTCGTGGGATCTGTATCTGGACCCGCTCATGGTACGCTGGGGTTTCTGGAAATGGCATCGAAACGGGGCATATTTCGGTATTCCTCTGTCGAATTACATGGGCTGGTTCTGTACTGCAGGTGTGATCACAGCAATCGTCGGGCCGTCCGCTTTGCCGGCGCCGCCCCTGCTGCTGGTATTTTTTATTACCTGGCTGCTGCAGGCGGTGGGACAGATGGTTTTCTGGGGGCTTATAGGACCGGGGATTGCAGGGTTCATAGGCATGGGGATTATGGCGGCGGCTGCATGGAAGGGGATTCCCTGGTAACGCAATAACACCTTGCAAATACCGGCGTTGTAGGGGCATAATGATGCAGTATGTCCAGATTAGGAGTTCTTAATGCTGATTGATCAGTTGACGCAGTTTTTTACATCGCCCATGTGGGTGAAATTCATCGTACTCATCTTCCTTATGGTTCTAGTTTCTTTCGTGGAAAGGAACAAGGGGCCGGAAAGATTCCGAATATTTCATCGCATACTGGCAATCCTGGTAGTCCGCGACCTTGTCTATATCTTTATTCCTATGGCCACAGTTATGGTTGTATCCGATGTAATGGTATTCTGGGTCTATTTAGCCTGGTTTCGCCAGACGAAGGGCAGTCTGGAGCAGGACAAGATCCTGGCGGGTATCAGCGCCGTATTTGTGCTGCTGCTGCTGGCGAATTCGGTCTTCGGTTTCATCTCGTCGGGTTGGTCAAGGCTCGCAGCCATTATTGTCATCGGGCATTATATCTATCTTGCAGTCCACACATACGCTATCTCGGAGTTTAATACCCGTCGATCCGAGATCATAATCGAGACGCGCCATACCCTGATCTATTATCCGATCCTGGTGAATATCTTTTTCGTGCTGTTTGACTATACCCCAACCTTTGTGCAATACCTCGTGGTACCTTTCGGATATGTAATGCACTATATTATGCTGCTGCGTTTCCAGAATCGTTTCGAGATCGAGACCAAGGAGGAGATTGATTTTCTCCAGAACGACATCTCCACTATTCTGGACTTCATGAAGAGTATCGGGCAGGCTATCTCGGCCCGTATGAACATGGAAGATATCTTGAGGACGGTTGTACAGTCGGCCAGTCAGAATACCAATGCCGACGGGGGAGCGATACTCCTTGTCGAAGAGGATGATCAAGGTCGTCCGGTACTCTCTCCAAAGGCTACTTACGGGATCTACTGCCCTCCTCTGCCCATGAGCGATGTAATCAAGACCAAGCTTGAAGCGATTCGCCGGAACTTTGAATCAATGAAGATCCCGATTCCGGCGACCGTTCTGGGCGAGTGCGCACAAACCAAGGAGCCGATCTTTCTTCGGGAGACATCTGAAGATGAACGAATGAAGCATAACCGTAATGAAGATGCCATGTATGTCAGTTCCTTCATCGCAGTGCCGATCCTGTCCGAGGATAAGGTGCTGGGGGTTATTTCAATTGTTATGCGTCGTAACGACCGCTTGTTTTCCGAGCAGGACTTCGACCACCTGAATACCTTCGCCGAGTATACCGCGATTACCATGAATAACCTCTTTACCTATCTGGAGCTGCTCGAGAAGCAGC
>CAZANF010000062.1:0-10507 GCA_964486425.1 uncultured Spirochaeta sp.
AAGCGACCCAGTTAACAGCTATCCGCATCTCCCGGAGGATGCCCAGAGCATAAGCGATAATGTCGTCACCTCGATAACCTCTGCTGCCGACGGCACTATCTGGGTGGCTACACTCTCCGGGCTCAATCGCCTGGACGATCGCGAAAACGGCGTGTTTACCCGCTTTATGCATGACCCCGAACAACCGGAGGCTATGCCGCATGACACCGTCCGCGCCCTGCATACCGATCCCGAGGGACGGATCTGGGTCGGCAGCCTGGGCGGGCTCTCCCGCATTGAAACCGACGAACACGGGATGACCCGGTTCCATACCTACACGGAAGCAGACGGCCTGCCGAGCAACGCTGTCATGACCATTATCGACAGCGCCGAAGGCGGCCTCTGGCTCGGCACCTGGGGAGCAGGACTGGTGCATTTCAATCCGGAGACTGAGGCCTTCCGGTCCGTTCCCGAGCTGCCCTCCATACCAATCTACAGCCTGCTTCTGACGCAGGAGGGCACCGTGTATGCCGGCAGCTGGGGCCAGGGGCTGATCACCTATGATCCCGCTAGCGGCCGATATGCACATTATCGCCATGACCCCAGAAAATCATCATCTCTGGGCCACGACATTATCTATTCCCTCCGCCAGGACCGTACCGGGGTTATATGGATAGGCACCAACGGGAACGGTATCAGCAAACTGGATCCCGGCAAACGCGACTTTGATTTCCTGCGCGCACAGGAAATCCCCCGTGAATCGATTGGTGTCGGCAGACTGAATAGCGTGTACCCGCTCAGCGACAGCGATATCCTGCTGGCAACCCAGACAAACGGTATTGCGCGGTTGCTGCTTGACGACGGGTCAGTCATTAACTACCGGAATGATCCGGATGACCCGTTCAGCCTGCCCGACAATCGGGTGAACTCCCTGCTGCGAGTTTCCGATGACGAGGTGCTGGTCGGAACCCATACCGGTATATTCCGTCTGCATATCCCAAGCGGACAATTCACGCCTGCACAGCTGGATCCTGATCCGGCAGGCCTGCTGAATACTCAGCTGGTTGTGTACGGCATAGTACACGATGCTCACGGAGGACTGTGGATTGCAACCTATAGCGACGGGGTCTTTTACCTGAACGAAAACGGCGCGGTGACCCGGCATTATGCAGATGCAGACAACCCGGATTCACTCCCGGATAATCTCGTTTTCAGCCTGCTGGTTGATTCAAATGGCTACATCTGGGCTGCTACCAACCGCGGACTGAGCCGCTATAACCCGGGGAGCGGGGCATGGGAGAGCTTCCAGCACGACCCGGATAATCGCGGCAGCATCGCCAGCGACAGCACACGCAGCCTGTTCGAGGACCGCCAGGGGCGTATCTGGGTCGGGACACGGGCAGGTGGTCTCAATCTGTATAATCCTGTCGATGACAGTTTCCAGCATTTCCTGATCAGTGACGGGCTTTCCTCCAATGTTATTTCCGCCATGCAGCAGGCTGAAAGCGGAGAACTCTACATCTCCACGGCCAACGGCTTGAATGTGCTGGATCCGGAGAACGGCAGCATCCAGATACTGGACGAACGCGACGGATTGCTGGTCCGGGACTTCTCTGCCGGCTCGACTCAGCTGTCCAACGGCGATATCCTGTTCGGCGCCTTCGGTGATATTGTGCATATCTCTACAGCGGAATCTGCACAACAGGATATTTCCACCGCACACACACTGATAACCGATATCCGGGTCATGAACGAGTCATACACCAGCATCGGCCCAACCCATACGGTGCAAAGCCTCCGGCTTCCACACGACAGGAACTGGGTATCCTTCCAGTTCGCTGCGGCTGATTATTCCTCACCGCACACCAACAGATTCCGGTATCGACTGGACGGAATTGACAACGACTGGACGGTTACCAGCAGCCGCCGTTTTGCGGACTATACCAACCTCCCTCCCGGTCGATACCGATTTATCGTACAGGGCAGCCGCGACTACACCGGCTGGTTTGGCAATGCTGCAGCCGTCGATCTCATAATCACACCCCCATGGTGGGCCTCGATGTGGTTTCGTATTGTGCTTACCCTCGTCATCTTGAGTACTCTCTGGATACTGTTTCTTGCCAGGACCCGCAGCCTGCGCACCCGAAACACCAGCCTGGAGCAGAAGGTAGCATTACGTACCAAGGAACTGGAACGGGAGCTTGCAGAGCGCAAACGCGCACAGGATGAGCTCAGATATGCCAACACGCAGGTCGAGGCCGCAAATTCCGCCAAGAGCCAGTTTCTGGCGAACATGAGCCATGAAATCCGTACCCCCATGAACGGGGTAATCGGGATGACCGGACTGCTGCTGGATACCGAGCTTACCAACGTGCAGAAGCGATATGCGGAGGCTGTACGTACCAGCGGCGAGACCCTGCTTACCCTGATCAACGATGTACTCGATTTCTCCAAGATAGAGGCCGGAAAACTGGAGCTCGAACAGCTTGAGTTCAACCTGCTGCACATCGTGAATGATATCTGCGAGATTCTTGCCGTACGTGCCCATCAGAAGGACCTTGAGCTGATTTTACACATACAACCGGATGTTCCGATAATGCTGGAGGGCGATCCGTCCCGCTTCCGTCAAATTCTGGTAAACCTGGTCGGGAATGCCATCAAATTCACGCATGCCGGGGAGGTATCCGTCAGGATTTCACTGGCCGGCACCGAAGGAAACCAGATTACCGTCCGCTGTGATATCCAGGATACCGGCATCGGAATTCAATCCGACAAGATTGAATCCTTGTTCCTGCCGTTTACCCAGACAGACGGGTCCACTACCCGTCACTACGGCGGGTCCGGTCTCGGACTTACCATATGCAAGCAGCTCGCCGAGATGCTCGGCGGTACCATCGGGGTCAGCAGCACTCCGGATATAGGATCGAATTTCTGGTTTACTGCCAACTTTCACGCTGTGCCCGGGAGCGAACTGGTGAAGCACTTTAATCCGGCTCCGTTGCGCGGAGTACATGTACTGGTTATCGAACCGAACGTAAAGGCACGCATGTCTCTGATATCCCAGCTTGAGCAGTGGGGCATGTACTGCTCTCCCCATCTCGATACGCAATCACCTTTCGAGTTCGCCGTAGCGCATGAGCACCGTGCTTCGCAGTTTCGGGTCGTATTCTTCGCCTATCAGGGGCATACCGAGGAGGCAACACAGCAGCTGCAAACCCTTTTTGTCAATGCGGAGATTGTGCGTATGGTCAGTATTGGTCGCGGGGTGTCGCCGCAGGCTGCAGCCGATATTATGGAGCGGTATTTGTACATAGACAAGCCGATACGAATACCGCAGCTCTATGCGACCCTGCTCAGAGCGCTTCATGTGACTGAGCCGGAACCCGACAGCTCATTTCTGCATCCGCCGCATCAGCTGTATGAAGAATCCCTTCAGTCTGCCCGTATACTGGTTGCAGAGGATGCCCCGATCAACCAGGATGTAGCATTGGCGATTCTTTCCAAGCTAGGTCTGAGGGCAGATGCGGTTGCCAACGGGAAAGAGGTTATCTCCTCCCTGGAAGCCATTCCCTACGACCTGGTGCTGATGGACTGCCAGATGCCGGAGATGGATGGGTATGAGGCTACCCGTGCAATACGAGCCTCCGCGAAGGTCCTTAATCCCAATATCCCGATTATCGCCATGACCGCGTACGCCTTGCAGGGCGACAGAGAGGCGTGTATATCCAGCGGAATGGATGATTATATCCCCAAACCAATCAACTCACAGGAACTTAAACACGTACTGCAAAAATGGATAGGAGGTAATAAGATGACGGAACGAAACCACAAACAGGAAGCGGATACTCAGGAGACTGTACAGCAGCACCGCTTTTCCTCACCCGATACAAGCCTGTTCAATCCGACGGATCTGCTGGACAGGCTCATGGACGATCAGAAGCTGGCTACCCAGATGATCTCCCGATACATGACTGATATCCCGCTGCAGATTTCGGATCTCGAACAGGCAATTGATACGGGGAATTATGCAGAAGGTCTGGAGCATGCACACAAGATTGCCGGATCGGCTGCAAACCTGGGCAGCAGCAAAATGCGGGATACCGCAGCTCGTATTGAGGATGCATGCGAGGCTAAGGACGAGACGGCTGTCCGAAAGCTTATGCCGCAGCTGCAGGATATTTTTGCCCGGCTGCAGCGTGTTACCCGGGACTACACAGATTCCGTGCAGCAGTAATGCCCGTTCTGCTGATAATCCTTCAGCACCTGCAAAGCGTTTTGCAGGTGCTGGTCCAGACGATCGGTCAGCTCCGGGATCTCATGATACGCCCTGGCACGGACTGCAGCCTCCAGCTTGCGAGCCTGTTCAGCAGCCTCAAATGCCTGCATCGTTCCGGCAATGTTTACCAGGCTGTGAGCAGCACTCATAACCCCTTCCCAGTCGCGCAGCTCAGAGGCAGTGCTGATTTGCTCCAGACGCTGCGGGGCATCGGATAAAAACATGCCGGCCATACGATGCACCACTTCCTCATGTCCGGCAAACTTGGCGACAAATTTCTCGTAGCGATGAAGATACTGGTTCATGAACTCGCTCCCCTGAACACCCGCAGAAAATCGTCGATGTCCCGTTCGGTTGTGTCATACGAACACATCAACCGATACACACCTGCCTTCCAGTGATAAAAGGGCCACTGCTTCTGCAGTCGGACTGCGTCGTTTTCCGGCAGTCCCACAAACACTGCATTCGACTGCACGGGATATTGGATAACCACATCCTGTCTTCCTGCCGCAGCAATCCCGTCTGCCAGTCGCCGGGCTGCTGCATTAGCGGCCGCGGCATTCTGGAGATACAGGGAATCCTTGACTAATGCAGAAAACTGTGCGGCTATGTAGCGCATCTTGCTGTGCAGTTGGGTCATTTGCTTGCGATGAAACCGGATCGATTGCGCTGCTTCACGGTCGAACACAATCAGCGCCTCGCCGAAGAGCATGCCGTTTTTGGTTCCGCCGAACGCAAGTACATCAACCCCGCGGGTGACCTCGGCTATACTGCACTTCAGAGAGACACAGGCATTCGCCAATCTTGCGCCATCCATATGCAGCTTCAGACCGTATTTCCGGCAGCATTCGGCGATATCCTGCAGCTCGGAAAGCGAATACACGGTTCCCAGTTCGGTCGGCTGGGTTATCGAGACCGCCGCCGGCTGGGAATGATGTTCAACCCCTGCATCCGCAGCAAATTCTTCAATGTGGGCCGGAAGCAGCTTCCCCTGTATTCCCGCTACTGCATGCAGCCTTCCGGCGCCGGCAGCCTGCACGGCACCGGCCTCGTCGCAATTTATATGCGCCGCATCCGTGCACAGGGTTGCCCCGTACGGCGGGACTATAGACCGCAATGCGAACGTATTTGCTCCGGTTCCGTTATAAACAAAAAACACCTCCGGCTTTCCGGTGAACAGACCCTGGAGCGTCTCGACAGCAGCGGAGGTCCACGGATCTGCTCCATATGATATGCTGTGTCCCTGGTTGGCCTCAGTTATGGCCGCTACTACCGATGGATGTACTGGTGAGCTGTTATCACTGGCAAAAAATCGTTCCTGCACGCATATTCTCCTATAGACATCAATAGACATCAAATTCCGAGTTTTTTAAGGATCATGGTCCGCAAACGTCGTACCGAACGGGAATCCTCGTCAATCTCCAAAGCCATATCACAATCCGCCAGGGCACTCTGCATATCCCCGAGATGAAAAAATACCAGGGCACGGCTGAAAAGGCAGTCGAATTCCCGATAGCCGTAATCTAGCGCCAGATCAAGGTTTGTAATTGCGGCTTCCAGTTCATGCTGCATGTAGAATGCTACACCAAGGTAATAATGTGCCTTGCCGTTAGCAGAATCAATATCAATCGCACGCTGAAAATCCTGCACCGCCAGATGATAATTCCCCTTGGCAAAATACGCCATGCCGCGATGAACATAGATTATCGACCGCACAAAATTCTCGGGACCTCCCGAAAGAATCCCGGAATAGTACTGAATCGATTCATCAAACTTTCCGGAATTATGTGCATATAAGGCTCGCAGCAAATAGGCATCGATATTCTCCGAAGATGAAATTCCGCTGGGCGGACCAAGTACCGGATCCGAATCCAGAGTCTCGCGGGCGGTTTCGGCAGTTCCCGCATCCGGATCTTTACCCGGCAGCATCCGCATCTCGTTATCCAGTACGGAATGCAGGCTTTTCATGAATGTATCGCGACGCTGATTCAACTGCAGATGAAGCTGACGCTGATAATCACGGATTTCCTGAAAGATTATATCCGCAAGTGATAAATTCGCATTCAGCGCCGCCAGCTTCCGCTTGAGCGGCTGATCAAACGGGGTGAAATCTGCCTTGTAGATCAGTTCATGTTCCACCTCTGCCCAGGCATCCTGCAAAATGGTCCTCAGCTGAACCTCAAAGAGCATTCCCGGTTCAAGGTCATACTCGGAAACAACCTGTGACGGGACCCATAACAGATAATGGGTAGATTCGTAGCCGAACTCCTGGAATGAGTATTCCGATCCCTTTCGTTCGACCTCTTCCACCCGGAAGTGTTCCTGCAGCAGATGCTCAACCTGGTGCAGGTCTTCGATGAACGGGCAGATAATCCGTAACCCAATTACATCATTAATCGCCACATGCCCCTTGTCCAGCCCTTGCTGCCTGGCACGGCGGTGTATTTTCTCGTAGTAACTGTGAAAGGATTTTACCCGGTACTTCAATGTCGGATGAAGATCATGCTCTACTATGAGATTCCGAAGCCGTCTCTGCAGATCGAAAACGCATGCTTCTAAGGATTCATATTGCCGCTGATACCATTGCATGAATGCAATCTTCCCGGCGACAGGGTACGATGGATACACTAAGCGAGATCGAGGCATGTCGTTAATTGTAGGCTTAATCATATCTTTGTGCAAAAAAAAAAATAAAAAAAGACCGCAGACTTGCTGCGGCCGAACCACCAGAATCCGATATTGGGCAGTGTTCCATTGAATCGGGCACGCAATTAATCTGTTTGCTCCGCATTCTCTTTCGCATATGTTTCGAACTCTTCCCTGGACATTTTATCCTGGTAGAAAACGTACATTGACTCAATGAGTTCTTCTAATGTTGCAAATTTCGCACCGTCAAGTTTATATGACATAGTATGGCCACCTCAAATTAAGAATCATCTTTCAGTACTGTATTATACACGAGATTTTACGTTCGGGCAATTTATCTAGGCAGCTTCCTCAATTTTCAGTTTACGAAAGGTGCCGCGCAGCAGAATGCACCCAATTCCGAAAGCCAGTATGAACCCGGCGGGCTGAGCAGCAAAAACACCGGTAAGCCCGAAGAAATGCGGCAGCAGCACCACCAGGGGAATCAGAAACAGGCCCTGCTGACCGGCGGCAAGAATTAATGCAGAACGTCCATCCCCCAGAGCCTGAAAGATGCCTCCAAACATGATTACCAGTCCAACCGGCACCAGAGCTACCGACATAAGCCGAATTGCCTCGGAACCCATAGCAACCACTATCTGATCCTGAGGTGTAAAGATGCGCATGATACTGCCGGCAAACAGGAAGCTTCCGGCACCGGCAACTGCGCCCACTGCTATGGCCACGGTAAATACAATTCGGATCGTAGCGCGAACCCGGGATATCTGTCCTGCCCCGTAATTATACCCTGCCAGCGGCTGCAGTCCCTGGGCAAGCCCCAATAGCCCCATGAGCAGCAGCATGAACAACCGGAAGGTTACACTGATTGCCGCTATCGCTGCATCGCCGAAACTCGCTGCCGCATTGTTCAGGATTGCGAACGACATGCTGCCGAGAATCTGTCGGACAAAGGTCGGTAATCCGAGGGTCATGATGCCGCGATAGGTAGACCAGTGGATATGAACATTTCGAAGGTTCAGCGGCTGCAGTGTTCCGCTCTTTCGAATATAAAAGCTCAAGAGAAAGAGGGTCGAACAGGATTGGGAGATAACCGTAGCTACTGCAGCCCCGGTTATCCCCATATCGAATACGAAGATGAATATCGGGTCGAGGATTATATTCAGCACTGCACCGAGTATCTGCCCCATACTGCTGTGCAGGGATGCTCCCTCGGAGCGCAGCAGATTGTTGGTGGTCATGTTTATAACGACAAAAACAGAACCGCCGACAATAATCCGTCCGTACAGCACGGCTTCCCGCATAATCGTATCGGTTGCCCCGAACAGCCGCAGCAAGG
Organism: uncultured Spirochaeta sp.; assembly: GCA_964486425.1. Lineage (GTDB taxonomy): Bacteria > Spirochaetota > Spirochaetia > DSM-27196 > DSM-8902 > Spirochaeta_B. Next base: position 8,238 of record CAZANF010000062.1, read on the forward strand.
GGCGTATGCCGGCCACCCCGGCTATCGAAAGCACCACCCCGATGACCAGCGCCGTATAGAATGCAGTTGCAGCCGCCTCGTGTGCCGACTCATATCGATTCTCGCCCAGCCGGCGACTGATTACACTTGCGGCCCCCATACCGAAGGTAAGTCCGACCGCACCGACAAGCTGAAAGAGCGGGAAAACAATACCGGTAGCTGCAATGGCTGTCGTCTCACGCAGCAGACTTACAAAATAGGTATCGACCACATTATACACGGCCATTACCACCATACCGGCTATGGCCGGAGCGGATAGCTTGAACAGCACCGTTCCCACCGGCCCGCTGCGCAGCATTTCGATTCGTTTTGTATTGCGGCCCGCCGGCCCTGCAGCCTTACCGATATCAGACATTGAACCGGAACTCTAGTATATCACCATCTTTCACTATGTAGTTCTTACCCTCTATACGCAGCTTCCCGGCCTCTTTTACCTTCTGCTTGCTTCCGTAAGACTTCAAATCCTCGAAGTGAAAGGTTTCGGCGGCAATAAAACCGCGTTCAAAATCGCTGTGGATAACACCGGCGGCCTGGGGAGCCGTTGCCCCGTGCGGAATAGTCCATGCGCGCACCTCTTTTTCACCCGCTGTAAAGTAGGTATGCAGCCCCATAAGATGATACGCCGCGTGAATCAACCGGTCCAGACCGGACTCGGTCAAGCCTGCCTCGGCCAGGAATTCCTCCCGTTCCTCCGCAGTTTCCAGCGCCGCGATCTCCGCCTCAAGCTGACCGCTGATACGAATCACCTCGGCATCCTCTCCGGCGGCAAAGGCTTCCACCTGTGACACCAGGGGGTTATCTCCCTCCAGCCCGGATTCATCTACATTGCAGACATACAGGGTCTTTTTGAAGGTGATAAGATGCAGGTCACGAATCAGCAGCAGCTCCTCTTCGCTGAATCCAAGCGTACGGGCCGGCTTTCCCTCGGACAACCCGTCGCGCAGCCGAATCAGCAGCGGCAATTGCTGCTGCGCCTTTTTTACCGCATCCTTATCGTTCGACCGGGTCTCGCGCTCAGTCCTGGTCAGACGCTTCTCTACAGTCTCAAGGTCCGCCAGTGCCAGCTCGACATTGATGGTCTCAATATCGCGAGCCGGATCCACACTCCCGGCTACATGAATAACGTCGGGGTCATCGAAACAGCGCACTACATGGGCTATTATTCCAGTTTCGCGAATATGAGCCAGGAATTTGTTCCCCAGCCCCTCGCCCTTGCTGGCTCCGGCCACGAGCCCGGCAATATCCAGGAACTCGCAGATTGCCGGAATAACCTTCTGCGGCTGAATTCGCCCGGCAATCTCGGCCAGACGAGGATCAGGAACATCCACAATGCCCTTGTTCGGATCAATAGTACAAAACGGATAATTGGCTGCCTCTGCCGGAGCGGAGGTGAGCGCCGAAAACAGTGTCGACTTGCCTACATTCGGCAGCCCGACGATTCCACAGTTTAATGCCATGCCGCGAGTATATCCGGGAGTCGGACCGGTTGCAATATCGCCGGTTCGCCTCTGGTAAAATCTCTACCGGATCGCTACAATTCAACCATGCAAATTTTCGGCACCAAAAAATGCAAGGAAACACAAAAAGCAGAGCGTTTTCTGAAGGAGCGGGGCATCTCATATCAATTCGTAGATCTGGCCCAAAAGGCCATGAGTCCGCGCGAGCTCGACAGTGTCGCAGCAGCTGTCGGCGGACACCAGAAGCTGATAGACGAAGACTCAAAGGCCTTTCAGAAGCGCGGCATGGCCTGGATGGAGTATGATCCCCGGGAAGAGCTACTTGAGCACCCGGAGCTTCTGCGTACACCGATCATCCGGCGTCGGCAGCAAGCGGCAGTGGGTTTCGACAGCGACAAAATACTTCAGCTGGCCGAGGCTTGAATCCGGGCATAATCAGGAGGTTATCATGAATCCGTTCATCGTCGACATTACGGCACTACTGAGCATCTTTATCGGTGCCCCGTTCATTATCGTAAGCGGAATAGTTGCCGGCCGCTTCCTTAACAACAAACGGCGGGAACTTGAACTTCGCGAACGCGAAATCGCCCTGGAGGAACGCCGACTGGCACTGGACGAACAGGCCTACAATCAGGCACTGGTGGAAGACTCGTAAGGCGCTGGAGGAATACGTTAACAGATCCGGCGGACGCATCCGCCGGATCTGTTATGCTAAGCATATTGACTTTAAAGAAAGCTTTATTGTCGCAGAAAGATATAAGGATGCAGACGGTA
>CAZANF010000062.1:10607-12482 GCA_964486425.1 uncultured Spirochaeta sp.
AAAAATGATTTTTTTGGACATATAAAAGAACCCCCTGCAATTTTTCATAAAGTGTAGTATAAGGCCTGTTTTAAAACAAGCACACAACTATTCCCCGGCCAGCTCCCGCAGAATACGGACATTTTCGGCATCCGGACCATTACCGTCAAAGCCCGGCACCTCAAGAATATACGGGAGGTCGCGTAATTCGGGTCTGCGGAGGAAATAGCGCATATCATCGGCAGGAATCAGGCCTTGGCCGAGGTTGGGGTGGCGGTCGCGACCGCTGCGGAAGGGATCCCGGCTGTCGTTCACATGCACGACCTTGAGGGTATCCCAAAGCTGCAGTCGGTCGATACCGGCAATTGCAGATTCCTGGTCGCCGGCTGACTGCGGAGCACCCAGGTGCAATCCGGCGGCGTGGGCATGGCAGGTATCGAAGCACCATCCCAGGTTCGGGGCCTGGAGACGATCCAGAAGCCATCGGAGCTCTTCAAGATTGCTCGAGAGTTTTCCCTTCTGCCCGGCTGAGTTCTCCATAAGCAGGGTGCCCTGCGAAGAGGCACGCTCCAGAATCCGGCTCATTGCGGCAAGAACCTGCTGCTGCATTGCCTCCCAGCCGCGCCCCTGGTGACTGCCCAGATGCACGACCACCCCGACACCCCCGATCAGGGCGTCGAATTCCAGATCATAGACCAGGGCATCGATCGTTTTCTGTACCTGATCCGGGTTTTCACTGGCAAGGTTCGTCAGGTACAGGGCATGGGTGACAATGGGGGTGATTCCTGTCGACTGCTGCGCAGCAGCAACCGCATCTGCATCAACCTCATGGATAGGCTTTCGCTTCCAGCCGCGCGGACTGCCGGAAAAAACCTGGACACAGTCCGCTCCAATTGCATAGGCGCGTTCAACAGCTTTATGGGTTCCGCCGGCGGCGGATACATGGGCTCCGATTCTTGGCATACCTTGACTATACCCGTTTCTCCGCCCGCTCAACAAGAAGCACTACGGACATCCGGGCTACAGGGGATAGCCAGGTTACAGCGAATTATTCCGAATGAAGTCGACAATCTCATCGACATAGCCGAAAGCCAATCCGGTAACGGTGTCTGCAGCGCCGTAGTAGATCGCCAGCCGGCCGGTATCCCCGTCCACCAGCGAGGCGCATGGAAACAGCACATTCTGCACATCGCCGACACGCTCATAATCGGTCTTCGGTGCCAGCAAATACGGACGGCTGCGGGCGATAACCTTCCACGGCTCATCCAGATCCAGCAGCGCGCCTCCCATTGAGTACACAAAGCCGTTGCAGCTGGTCAGAACCCCGTGATACAGCAGCAGCCAGCCTTCGCTGGTTTCGATCGGGGCCGGACCTGCGCCGATCTTTGTGGTTTGCCAGCCGGAGTCGCTGCCGGTTGGTCCCATAACAAACCGATGTCCGCCCCAGTGCTGCATGTCCGGACTGGCACTCAAAAAGATATCCCCGAACGGGGTATGACCGGAATCGCTTGGGCGGCTCAGCAGGATATATTTATTCTGTATCTTCCGTGGGAAAAGAACCCCGTTACGATTATACGGCATAAGCGGATTTTCCAGCTGATGAAAGGTCTCAAAATCCCTGGTATACCCCATTCCGATACATGCACCGCGGTATCCCCCGCACCATACAATATAGAAGGTGTCTCCGATCGGAATCACACGGGGATCATACCTATATTCCTGATCCGGTATACCGGGATGATCCTTGATAAAATCAATCGGTGAATGATCTATCTCCCAGGTAATACCGTCTTTGCTTATCCCTCGATGTATATTCATACGCCGCGAGGTGTCGTCACAGCGAAACACCCCGGCATACCCACCCTTGAACGGGACAACCGCACTGTTGAATATGCT
>CAZANF010000063.1:0-5738 GCA_964486425.1 uncultured Spirochaeta sp.
ACTATTATAGTATGATATGGTTGGCTGGATTGCTTGGCCTGGTAGTCGTCGCGGTTTTAATAGGTACTCTCACCAGCCTTTGGACATTCCGGATACGGAGCGCAGGAATCAGAGCGGTACCGGCATCCCCGCCGGGAGCCTCCGGATCTACCGGATCCCCGGGAGCCGGAACCTGTCCCATATGCCGGGCGTCACTGCAAGGCAACCGCAAAATATACTCAGCCGTTTTTCCCGGCACGGGCGACCGGCTCATGCATATTTTTGGCTGTATGGATTGTTATCCGAAACACCAGCCGCTGCCTGATCCCCGGGAGCGCCGCTGCCCCGTCTGCAGCAAGGTAATTACTGCAGATGACTTTCTTATCGCCCGAATGTTCCCGCCTCGCCCGGGAAAACCGAAGCCCCATGTTCATGTGCTCGGGTGTACAAAGTGTCGCGAGCGAAAGAAATAGTCACCAAACCCGGGAACATCTGTTGCCGGTCCAGGTGTTGTATAGAACATACGTTCCAGAAGGAGAGGCTTCATGACCTTCATTTCACATTTCAAGTTCCGTAGAATGAGTCTTCTACTCTCGCTGCTGCTTGTCTTTTCATTGAGCCTGTATGCGGGCGGCGAGCAGGAAACAGAAGATTTCAACTATTCAGGTTTCACCAGACTGCGAATTGATTCCTCAATATTCGACCTGGAGTTCATTCCGCAGAATACCACACAGATTGTCCTGCTGGAAGCGGAAATCCCGAGCGGTTACTCACTGAAGCACGGTGTTCAGGGAGATCGAGTGGTTATTCAGCTCCAGCGGCCCATGTTCAGCCTGCCCAGATGGGGGACAGCCGGGGCCCGTCTGCGCATCGGTGTTCCACGTTCGGGCGTGGATATTACCGCTAAAACCTCAACCGGTTCAATCTATGCGGAAAACCTGTCGGGCAGCTTTGATTTCACCACGACAACCGGGAAGATCGAACTCACCGACAGCAGAGGAACCGCAGTGAGCCGGACGACCACCGGCAGCCACACAATTCACACCTTTGAAGGGAGCCTGGACTCACAATCTACCACCGGCAGCATCAATCTTGTCGGATTCTCCGGTAGTATCACCGCCCGGTCCACCACCGGCTTTATTCGCGGCAGCAGAATTCGACTGAGGGATGACTCCGGGTTTCAAACCACAACGGGCTCAATCGAAATATCCCTTCTTAATGATGTCTCACAGCTGGGCTTCGATGCCCAATCCAGCACCGGAAGGATTCAGATTGATGGAACATCACACGGCAGGGGGCGGGTCCATATCCCGGGCGATGGAATTACCATATATACACAAACAACTACCGGATATCAGACCTTTCAGTAGTGCTTCGGCTTGCATCCTGTGTACGATAGCCCTATCATATAAGTATGGAAACCGAGGATCGCCGGAAATTTACCCGTCTCCCGTTTCACAGTACCGGTACACTGGCTACAGCTGCAGGGGATATTACCTTTGAGCTACAGGACATCAGCCTGAAAGGTGCTCTTGTACAACTCACGGCGAATGAAGTTCTTTCGGAGCAGCAGGAATACCAGTTTATACTCGAACTCCCGTCCTCGGGAGAAGTGATAGAGGCATCGGTTGAGGTTGTACATCAGCAGGGCCGATCCATCGGTCTGGAGTTCACCCTTATAGACATCGACAGCATCACAATGCTCCGCCGGTTAATTGAGTTAAACAGCGGAGCTCCCGAGAAAATCGGAGAAGAGATTCGTCATCTTGGGGATGATGAGTAGTTATTCGCGGTCGGATTTTTCCCGCTTGGCCTGGATCCTGCGCTGCGTAGGATCGAGAATCGCCTTTCGCAGCCTGAGACTCTGCGGGGTTACCTCGAGCAGCTCATCGTCTCGCAGAAAATTCAGGCTCTGTTCCAGCGAAAGCGGAATAACCGGGGTCATAACCACATTATCGTCCTTGCCGGAGGCTCGCATATTCGAGAGCTTCTTCTCCTTGCATGGATTCACGTCAAGGTCCTGATCACGGTTATGTTCACCGATTATCATCCCCGCGTACACCTTCTGCCCGGGCACAACAAACATTCGCCCGCGAGGCTCCAGGTTGTAGAGTGCATACGGTACCGCAGAGCCGGAACGGTCGGAGACCAGGCTCCCGTTTCTCCGGTCCACAAACTCGCCGCGGTACGGCTCATATCCGGACAGATAGCTGTTCATAAGCCCGGTTCCCTTTGTATCGGTCAAAAACTCATCCCGGAAGCCAATCAGGGCTCGCGACGGGGCGGAAAACTCCATCCGTACCCGTCCGGTACCATTATTTACCATGCTTATCATGCGGCATTTCCGCACCGACAGCTTCTCGGTAACCACGCCGGCGAATCCTTCTTCGCAGTCGACAAACAAATGCTCAATCGGTTCCATCAGCTTTCCCTCTTCCCGCTGCATGATAACCTCCGGACGGCCGACGCAAAACTCGTAGCCCTCACGTCGCATGGTTTCAATAAGAATCGCCAGCTGAAACTCGCCGCGACCTTGCACCAGGAAGCTGTCCCGATCTGCCGTATCCTGTATACGGATTGCCAGGTTAACCAGTGATTCCTTCTCCAGGCGCTGCTTTATCTTGCCTGGTTGAACAAGACTCCCTTCGGTGCCGGCCAGCGGGCTGGTATTGCGGTAGAACTTCATGGACACAGTAGGTTCATCTACAGTGAGCCTTTTAAGTGCAACAGGTCGATCTTTGGTACAGATGGTGTCGCCGATATGCACATCCTGTATTCCAGCCAACACAATAATGTCGCCTGGATCCACTTTTTCGATATCGACAAGCTTCAAGCCCTGATACGCCTGCAGCTTGTTTACCTTTAGGGGGGTAATAGCATCGTGTTCACCAACGCCTACCAGACTATCACCGGCGGTGATATGACCGTTATGCACGCGCCCGACACACAGACGCCCCAGGAAATCCGAATAGGAAAGATCCGACACCAGCATCTGAAACGGGGCATCCGGATCACAGCTTGGACCGGGAATTACCTCAATGATTGCATCGAACAGCGGCTTAAGGTCGGTACCAGGGGTATCCGGCGACAACTGGGCAATTCCGTCACGGCCGTTTGCATAGATAACCGGAAACTCCAGCTGATCCTCGGTGGCGTCCAGATCAATCAGCAAGCCGTATACCTCATCCAGAACAGCTTGCGGCCGGGCATCCTTGCGGTCGATCTTGTTTACCACCACGATAAGCGGCAGCCCGCGATCCAGTGCCTTCTTCAATACAAAGCGTGTTTGCGGAAGCGGCCCCTCGGATGAGTCGACCAGCAGAATAGTACCGTCCACCATCGAGAGGGCGCGCTCTACCTCACCGCCGAAATCGGCATGCCCGGGGGTATCTATAATATTGATTTTGATATCCTGATACTGAACGGCACAGTTCTTGGCGGAAATAGTAATTCCACGCTCTTTCTCGAGATCCATGCTGTCCATGACCCGCTCGACAACCTCCTGGTTCGCACGAAAGGTTCCACTCTGCTGGAACAGGGAATCAACAAGGGTTGTTTTTCCATGGTCGACATGGGCGATAATTGCAATATTTCGAATTTTTGAATTTATCATATTAGAATGCGGCACAGAAGCCTCCTGGAAGGAGGACTATACCGCGTCTGCGGTGTATTGCATAGACTCTGCTGCGTTACTTCTCAACCGAACACCTGATGCACGGTCTCCAGCAGCTCCATAACACGAATAGGTTTTGAGACATACGCATCGAATCCGGACTCCAGAAATCGCTCCCTGTCGCCGTTCATAGCGTAGGCAGTGGTAGCCACCGCAGGGATAGATTGATACCCGTTCATACTGCGAACCTGTGACAGTAGCTGGCAGCCGTCTATGCTGTCGTCACCAAGGTTTATATCCAGCACAAGACCGTCATAGTGTTTTTGAGAAACCATATGTATAGCCTGCTGGCCGCTGTCGGCTATATCGCATTCAAAATCCGATTCCAGCATTTTCTGCATAACTACTTTGCCTACAGGATCATCCTCTACAATCAAAACACGCTTCATGTCATCCTAATCCTCTCTTGCTACCGGCAGCAGCAGTCGAAAGGTGCTGCCTTTGGCTTTCTTCGAGGTGACCTCTATATCACCCTTCATCATGAGGGCGTACTCCCGGGCTATTGACAAGCCCAGGCCGGTCCCCTCATAGCTGCGGGCCTGTCCGGTACTTTCCTGACTAAACGGCTCAAACAACTGGGTCAAATAGTCATCTCTTATCCCGATTCCGGTGTCCTGCACCTCAACCGCCGCATTCGAACGGCCGTCGACAACCCGGTACCGGGTTACAACCGAAATCCTTCCCTTGTCTGTAAACTTAATAGCATTATCCAGTAAGTTCAACAAAATACTCTCGATTAAGTATCGATCACCGGATATATACAGTGGCTCCGGGTGCGGATGCCAGGTCAGATCCAGACCTTTCTCCCTGGCGGAGGGCTCAACGCTATCGCATATCCGCTGACACAGCTCATTCAACTCAAGTCGTACCGGATTCATTTCCATCTGACGCGATTCAATTCTGGACAGGTCCAGTACCTGATTAATCGTGCGCAGCAGGCGCTGTCCGCTCTGCTCGAGCAGAACTGCATAATTACGCACCGATTCATCCTGTGCATCACGCTGGATAACATGAGACATACCAAGGATACCATTCAGCGGGGTCCGAATTTCATGCGACATATTGGCAAGAAACCTCCCCTTCAAGCGATTCATTTCCTCCGCCCGGTTCTTCGCATGTATGAGCTCGCTTTGAAACTCTTTCTGCTGCGAGATATCATGGATCTGAATAATCCAGTTCACCGTACCCAGAGCATCGTCCTCTACCGGTGTTATATCCAAACGGACCCAGCACACCTCCCCGCTTCTGCACTGCAGCTGCATCTCCTTCTGCATGGAATTGTTCGCTTTTGTTCCTGCAGTAATCTCTTCAACCATTTCATCTGTGGCCTTCATCATACCAAGCACATTTTCAAGCGACCGGGATCCGATCTCCGGCAACGAGTAGCCGGTCATATTTTCGAACCCGTGATTCACCCACTCAATCTTCAAGTGCTGGTCGGTAATAACAACCCCGTTCTCGGTCCGGCTGGCCACCAGCGACAACCGCTGATTCTCTATCTCCGCATGTTTCTGTTTGGTAATGTCCTGAATCGTGCCCATAATTTTTTCGGATCTACCATCCTGATTGGCCCCTTTAAATGTAATTCGAACCCATAAATGGCGACCGGCCCGACTATGAAACTGTACCTCCAGATCCGAGGACTCCCCGTACTCTGCAGCCTTGCGGATGGCCTCCTGGATAATGGACTGATCGTACGGATCATACGCCTCCAGCCATTGTGTATAGTCCGTAAGCTCACCGACGGTTGTGTCATAGATGCGATAGACCTCATCCGTCCAGCTGAACTTTTCGGTAACCAGATTGAGCTCCCAGCCACCTACCTTGGCTACACTCTGTGTATCTCGCAGCAGATGTTCAGCGCGGCGTGCATCGGTAACGTCCCGGGCAACTGCATACATCAGTCGTTGTTCAGGGACCACTACAATCTTCCATGACAGCCAGCGATATGATCCGTCGGCGGTTACACAGCGATTTTCGAAGCTCGAGACGTGCTGCGGTTCCTCTATAAGCGACTTGAAAAACTCCAGGGTCTGCTTCCGGTCATCCCCATGGACCAGTTCGATGAAGGGCCGCTGCTCCAGAT
>CAZANF010000063.1:5838-12370 GCA_964486425.1 uncultured Spirochaeta sp.
GTCTGCTTCCGGTCATCCCCATGGACCAGTTCGATGAAGGGCCGCTGCTCCAGATGCTCCCGGGAAAATCCCAGGGTGTGAATCCAGGCCGGATTCACATGCTGGAAGAATCCATCAAAACGCAGGATGCACATGAGATCCAGAGAAACGGTAAATAAGCGATTTCGCTCCTCCTCGGCCCGTTTCTGTTCGGTTATATCGACAACCGTAGTAACCTTAAGGATAGAACCGTCCTGGTTCCGCAGGCGCCCGGCACCAACCATTACATGGAGCATGGTACCGTCCTTCCTGAGAACCTCCCATTCACCTGCCGATTCATTTGTCTCGCCGTCAAGGTATCGACGATACAAACGCTTTGCATACTCCCGAATACCAACGGGAAGCACCATGGTAAATGGTTTTCCTATCAACTCCTCCTCGGAGTATCCATACAACTCGCAGTAGCCGGCATTTACCCGTTCATATAACCCGTCCCGGTTTGTCAGACAGATACCCACCTGTGCCGTATCCAGAATAAGCTGATTCAGCCGCCGCTGGTATTCCAGGGCGATCTCGGTTTCCTTCAGCTCGGTTATATCGAGGATGGCCAGCGAAACAAGATGGTCCGTATCTCCTTCCTTGACTACCGGGGTAAACTGCAGCTGATGCCAATGCAGTGATGAGTCCGAGTAGGTGACCTCACGAATATCGGTTTCCGACACACCCTGAAGACTGCTTGAAAAGGAAGCGTGAAAGGCTTCAATCTCCTGTCCGGGAAGGCAGTCAATAATAAGCGACTGAGGTTCCAGCTCTACCCCGGTCATTTGTCTGAACATATCCTGAGCCATAGGGTTATACACAACTACACGGTAGGAGGTATCCAGCAGGATAAAGGCCTGCATGGTATTCTCCATAACAGCCCGCAGATTTGTTTCGGATTGCGAGAGTTGATGCCGATGCTGCTCGGCCTCATCGCTCACCGTCTTCAGCTCGGAATATGCAATCTCAAGCTCTTCATTTGCGGACTGCAGCTCCTCATTCGAGGTCTCCAGCTCTTCATTCGAGGACTGAAGCTCCTCATTCAAGGACTGCAGCTCCTCATTCAAGGACTGCAGCTCCTCGGTAGAGGTTTCCAGCTCTTCGATATAGTTCTGCAGATGTTCGCGTGTAGCAGCCAGCTCAAGCTCGAGCTCCTGTTCCCTCGGGGTGGGTTTTTCCTCCGACGAAGCCTGCACAAAAGGCTCAATGCCTGCCAGGGGTATGGATTCAAAAACCACCATATAGAGAGCGTCCTGGGTGCCGGAGTAAAGCAGCGGCCTTATGCTGAAACGCAGCAAGCTGGTTTGGTCATCCGGGATTCTGTGCAGTTTTCCGGTGACTGATGCATTATTCCGGATGGCCTCGCTTAACAGCGAGCGCAGTTCGAGTTCGTACCGTGCATCAATCAGCGAGATAAGCCCGGAGCTCATTGCTCCGCTTTTTATAGACAGGTATTCCCGTACGTCCCCGACCACCTCTATCACATCCATGTCGTTGTTCACCACTACATACGGATGTTCATAGCTGTGATACAGGGTATCCTTCACCATATCCGCAATGGTAAGAACGCTTTTCTGGTCGGGTCGCCGCCTTGCGTGCAATGCCGGAATCTGCGCCTTGAAGTTTGACAGCCGATGCGTATGTGGGTTGGTTCCGAACCTGCGCACGAAAATCTTGTGTTTTGCAGCATGGGTCTCGAACAGATCTCCGTAGTTCCCTATGGTTTCACTTTTCCCGAGGAACAGCAGCCCGCCGGGTTTCAGGGCATAATGAAACAGAGGAAGCACATACTGCTGCAGTTCCTGTCCGAAATAGATCAGTAAATTTCTGCTGCTGACCAGGTCGAGCCTGAGGAAAGGAGGGTTGGCCGTTATATCATGGCGCGAGAAGAGGACCATTGAGCGAAGCTCTGCGGAGACCTCAAACTCCTCTCCGGTTTGGGAAAAATAGCGCTCCTTTATCTCCGGAGTGACATTCTCCATTGATGATGGAGGATAGATACCGCGCCTGGCATCATTCAACGCCCGCTCATCCAGATCGGTAGCAAAAATCTGCACAGAAACCGTATCCCTTCGCTCTTGCAGAATATCCGCAATTATAATGGCAAGTGAATAGGCCTCTTCCCCGGTAGCGCATCCCGGCACCCACGCCCGGAAACGATCCTGAGGCTGAATATCCTCCAGTTTCTGTCGTAGAACCTTTTTCAATAGCTCAAAGGATTCAGGATCGCGAAAGAAGCTGGTAACGCCGATAAGGATGGTGGTAAACAGCTCGTCCAGTTCACCCGGTTCGGAGTGCAGCAGCTCAAGATACTGTTCCATAGTATCAATGCCAAGGGCTGCCAGGCGCTTCTCCAGGCGACGCCTGATGGTAGCGGGCTTGTACAGGGAAAAGTCCGTACCGGTCCGGTCCGATAACAGCTGAATAATATGATCGGTAATCTTGCCGGAACTGCCTGTGGAGGACTCTGTTTGAAATCGATGTTTCGCCGCTCCCTGACGGATCCACTGCACAAGATGCCGGCCGATTTCCTCCGGTGATGCAATTATGTCCACCAGATCGGTATCCGCGGCCGAATCAGGCATGCCGCCGTATTTGGCTGTTGTGCTGTCCTGGACAATTACCAAACCACCCGCATCGTATACATCGCCTATCCCCTGTGATCCGTCGGAGCCGGTTCCCGACAAAATAACCGCTGCGCAGAATGCTCCATACTCCGCAGCCAGGCTGGAGAAAAACCTATCCACACTGGGTCTTGGTCCATGATCCGCAGCCGGTTTTGTGAGTACAAACCGGTGTTTTGCGAATGAAATATCACTGTCCGGTGGGGTAATATATACCCTTCCGCCCTGGGGCCTTTCACCGTGAATGACATTGGCTACCGGGAGTTCGGTTTGCTTTGAGAGCAGCTCCACCAGGCGGCTTTGATATGAGGGGCTTACATGCTGGGCGATTACTATCGCTGTTTCCTGCATATCCGAGCGAAGGCATTGCAGAAGCTGCTGCAATGCCTCCAGACCTCCTGCAGAGGATCCTATTGCGGCAACATATTTAGCCTGCACGACTACACACTCCCGACACCCGAGCCGTCAATCCTTCCCGTGTGCAACAGGTACCAGTAGATCGCCGCAACCATAATAGCGTGACTGGTAAAATCCCGACGTCTGCCGGCAAGGATATCCTCTACAGGGACCAGTTCTACATCGACTATTTCATTCGCATCCAGGCTTTGTTCGGCTTGAATGGAATGTACCCCGCGAGCAAAATAGGTGATCGCCCGGTTATTCATAAGGGCAGGGTTTGGATTGCTGCGGCCGATCTCTATTACCCCATCGGCTGCGAATCCGGTCTCCTCGCGCAGTTCGCGGAGCGCAGCAGCAGCAGGATCCTCGTCCGGATTAACAACCCCGCCCGGAAACTCGATAGTGACTTCCTGCTCGCCATGGCGGTACTGACGCACCATTACAAAACATGGGACCCCGTCTGCGTTATTCACCTCTGCAATTACATGCACCCAGTTATCGGAGTCCAGGAGGTAAAACTCCGCCTCCCGGCCGTCATCGGCCCGTCGGGTTGCAGCATGTACCCTGAAGACATAGCCGTCCAGCAGGGGCCGCTCCCGAAGGGTTTTCCAACGAAGGTGTGAATCAGCTGTCATATCCCCTCCTTCATGCGTGTTTGTATGACTGCAGGCAGGTCACCCCAGCTGTGCAGCTCGGCCACTGTGGATGGACAGCCCCTGCGGCTTTCACCGCCCCGGTTATACCATGCGGCATTCCAACCGGCTGCCAGTGCACCGTGAACATCATGGGGAATCGAGTTCCCTATATACCAGAAAGTGATTTTCTCAGAGGGGTTCTGCACACGTACAAGGGCTTCCGCCAGCTCGAAAAGCTCAACCGCCGGCTTCCTGAGCCCGTATTCAACTGTAGAAATAATCGGTGAAAAACGCTCGCCGAGACCATGCCGCACCAGTTCACGCTCCAGCAGCTCGGCAGGAAAACTCGAATTGCTTATAATGCCTGTCTGCATGCCCTGCTGCTCCAGCCAGTCCAGTGCCTCATGTATACCGGGCTGAGCCCGGAAGGACATTGAATTATCCCAATATACCGTAACCATTTCATCAAGCAGCTGCGGAGAAATCTTGCCAACCAGGGGTTCGTACAGCAGTCGCTGAAAACCATACTGATCGTATTCGAGACTGGAGACCTCTGCACGCTGATTGAAAATCTCGTTCAGATGACGCGAGCGCTGCTGCGCCTTCTTCTGAAGCCGGGGACCGGGAGGTTCCCCCAAAGCCTTCTGCAATACCGCTGCGATTCCAGCCGAGGTATCGGCAGCATAGAAGTCCAAAACAGTATCACCAAAATCAAACCAAACACTGTGCAACATATTGCATTAACATACACAATTTGAGTAAAAACGACCAGGAAGTTTCATGCCCAGCCTTGACACAACAACCATAAAGCAATGGTATATTATTGTATGGCACAACACATACCCGGACTAGTTGAAGCAATTGCAGACTCATACCGAAAAATCGGCGGAATCAACCATATTCATGGCCCAAATCTGCCCTCCCGCCGAACCATTGAAAATATCCTGCTGGATCTTGAAGCCCTGATATTCCCCGGATTTCGCGAACAGGAGCTCATAGCTCAGGAGGATCTCCGGTTTGTTCTGAACGAGAAGGTGAGCAGAATCTGCCGAACACTCACCACGGAAATCCAGAAATCACTGTGCTTTGAAATGCGGCTGCATGGTGACAGCAGCCAATCAGAGCGCAGCAATGAAGAGGAAATGGCGGGCTGCCGGGGAATTGCAGAGGAGCATGCCATACAACTCTTGAGCCATATCCCGAAAATCCGCAGCATGGTCCAGCTGGATGTCGAGGCTGCTTTTGCAGGTGATCCCGCCGCGCAGTCAACCGAGGAAGTAATCCTGTCATATCCCGGTGTAGAGGCAATCATTACCCACCGCATCGCCCACCAGTTATGGGTACAGAAGGTACCGCTCATCCCCCGAATCATGAGTGAAATAGTCCATGGCAAAACCGGCATCGATATTCACCCCGGGGCAACCATTGGAGAATTGTTTTTTATCGACCATGCAACCGGGGTTGTCATCGGCGAAACCACCATAATCGGCCGCAATGTAAAGATATATCAGGGGGTCACGCTGGGTGCGCTCAGTGTAAAGAAAAGCAAGGCTCATGTAAAAAGACACCCTACAATCGAGGACAATGTCACCATTTACAGCGGCGCCACCATCCTGGGTGGAGAAACGGTAATCGGAGAGGGCAGTATAATCGGAGGGAATGTGTGGATTACCAGCTCGGTCGCTCCAGGGAGCAAGCTGTATAACCTGCCGAGTGAATATATCCGCAGGAATCGGGACAACCAGTATCTGCCTGATTTTCAAATATAGGATATTCAAATCCGAATCAAATCTCACATGACACCGGTCCCCTCCAGTCTTCCGGGGTGCCTGCGTATCGCCGGGCAATAAAAAAAGCCGCCGTCCATATGGACAGCGGCCGGTATTAGTATCTGCGCAGAATGCGCATCGTCCAGCCTAGTATCGGCGAGGAGGACGACGTGCACCTTCTTCGCGCGGCTGTGCTACGTTTACACGCAGACGACGGCCTTCTACTTCATACTCGTTCAGAGCCTCAATAGCAGCTTCAGCTGCTTCCGGGGACTCCATTTCAACGAAACCGAAGCCTTTTGACTGACCGGTCTGGCGATCATAAATAATGGTCACCGAATTCACTGCTCCATGAGCCTCAAACAGACCTCGCAAGGTCTCCTCGTTGGTGCGGTAATTCATATTACCGACATAAAGTTTGTTGGACATACACCAATCTCTCTTCCCGGGTCTATTACCCGGACTTGTGGTTTTCCATGCACTGCATGGATTTCCGCGTTCTTGAGGTGCTTCCTTGCTGTTGGGAACATCGAAAACGGCGCTCGGCGAGAAAGAAACGAAAATCAAAAAACACGGCGCTCTCCTCTCCCCTACCGGGAGAAGCGGCACCTTTAGACAATATCCCCAAAAGTGTTTTTAGTCAATACTGGATTTCATCCTGAAAAAAGATTATATAAGAGATAAGGTTGGATACATAAGGAGTATGACTATGAAAAAGACTGTACTGTTACTTTTCATGATAATTGCTGCGACTCATTTATCTGCCCAGGCGGCAGAAGATATAGAGACCCTGTTGAGCAAGGATAGTGTTACCTATAGTGATGCAGCGTATATTATGCTGGGCACCGCGGACAGAATCGACTCTGATGCCTCACCGGAACAAGCCTTCCAGCTTCTGCAGGAGCTGATCCCGCACTTTAGCGGGATAAACGGTAGTGACCCCGTAACAACCGCCGAGGTCTCCCTTATAGGCAACCATGTTTTTCAGGTTTCACCGGGTATACTGGCTCGGCTTACCGGTTCGCCTCGCTATGCCTTCCGGGATGCCCGGTTCCGCCGTATCCTGCAGAGCCAGGTGAATCCCAAT
>CAZANF010000064.1:0-10914 GCA_964486425.1 uncultured Spirochaeta sp.
AACACCCGTTTGAACAATCCGGCCGGGTGTGAGACTGGTCAAGCAGGAAGAGGAACAAAAGCGTGTCAGCTAGTGTGCTGCTGACACTATGTGCTGGTGCTGGACGTCAGACCGTTCCTGATGAGATCCCCGAGGACCTGAGCGCGATGGAGTATTTCCAGCAGGGACAGGCCGAGGTCGACCGCCGAAACTACCAAGGCGCACTGGCATATTATGAAACCTTTCTGGAGCGCTATCCGGATGATGAGCAGAACAGGGTTGTTGCCGAGTATTGGGTGGCATTTATCCATCATAAAATGGGAGAGACGGACACAGCAGTAACCAAATTCAATGAACTGCTGGCCAGGGAAGACGACCTGCAGGGGCAAGTCCCTGAATGGCCGTTCGTTCTGAGCCGCAGGGTTCTGGAAGAAATGGAAACAGCCGATTCAATGGAAACAGCCGATTCGACGGAGGAACAGGAATCCTGATCTCCGTCGGGCGTCACTACACCGACAGCTCCTGCAGCCGGCCCGTCAATGCGGAGCAACAAGTATCGGATGGATTTCCACAGACAGGGTTTCTGCTGTTTCAAATACCAGATCAGCAGAAACCGCCCTCCGCGGACGCGGATGGGGAGGGGCGTCTCCCACCAGCACTATGCGCCGCTCCAACCCCCGCCACTCATAGCCCTCCAGGGCTGCATACAGGCCTTCATGTACCGCTTCGGGTATATCCCGGCCGCCCCGGGCAACCGCCCGATCAATGTAATTCTGTACTGTCTGAAAATCTTCAGTAAAGGGATATTGCCGGACAACAAATTCCTCAAGATAATCCCGGAAAAAAACCACCCCTATTCTTCTGCTCGACTCCTCATCACCTGTCTCCTGCAGCATCGGCACCAGGGTCTTCTGCAGTTCAGGCATGTACGGGTACATACTCTGCGTTGTATCCAGCACAAGCACTATATCAATGTCCGTCGGGGGCAGGGAATCAATCACATCCTGAAGTTCGGAGGTAAGCTCCTCCGGTGTTTCGGCCGCCCTGAAAACCGTACCGGATTTCGCGGCAACCTCGGAAAAAGCATCCACCGCAAGCGGCATAAGGGGACCGTCTTCAATAGGGGGTGTGGTCTGTTCCTGAACCGTCCTCTGGGCTACCCTGATCCGGAAGGGATTATCCTGAAATTCTCCCCGGTAATCCGCATACGGAAGCTCGAAGGTCCGCAGGTTAATATAGGTGCCGTCCCGAATCTCGATCTCTCCGCTGCGGGTCCACGGATAACCATATACCGTTATGTAAGGAACAAAGATACGAAAGGCGTTGTCAAACTCATCATCCGGGTACACCGTGCTGGAAACAAGGCTCTGACCCCGGGTTTCCTCAAGGACCTCGCCGTCCAGCAGCCGCCTTTCCCCGCGGTTCGCAGGGTGATCGCCGGGATCACGAAGGGCATAGCTGGCCGCAGCTCTTTCCGGATGCTCGGTCGACTCAACCACCAGAACCGACCCGATTGCATCGGAGGCACGGATATACAGGTAGAACCCACCATCCAGGCTTTCCTCGATACGCACGTCATCCGGCCCAAGCTCCAGCCCGAACGCAGGATCTGCCGAAAGAAACTGCAGATACACAAGGACAGATACAAATAACGCCGTCCTGGCTCTACATGATTGAATCCTCATGCTTCAAGTATCGACCGCTTTTTATATGGTATTTAGATCACAGCTAGTTCGGCATCGGCAATACAGCCGGAAAGGGATCCCGGTTAAAATCCGGCTGGCGGCGCAGGACGCTCATCTCCTGCTGCAAAAGAGCCAGAAAGTCGCAGGGTTCGGCCTCATTAAGTCCGATACCGACAAGCAGATCCTCACGGCCAACCGGGATCCATATCTCCCGGCCATAGCGGATACCACGGTAGTACTCCCCGCCGGCACACACCCTGCGTTCCCAGACATCCTTCTGCCGCTGCAGGATTTGCTGTACGGTTTCGCGATCTGCAAGGTACACATCAATCTCCCTCTCTGAATCCGTATAGCTTGCAAAAAGATACGCCGAGAGATCTGTATTGGAGACAGGCAGCCCGTGTCGCTGCAAAGGGCCACGCTGAAGCCGAAATTGCGGCGAATCCCCGTACACCATACAGGCAGCAATACAGCAGATTACTATCGCTGCCGCAGTGCAGAGGAATCGCTTCTTCATTATTCTACCGTTACACTTTTCGCCAGATTCCGTGGCTGATCAACATTATGCCCCAGAATAAGTGCCATGTGATAGGACAGTAGCTGCATCGGGATCATCAGCAGAAACGGATAGATAATCGGGTCTGCAGCAGGAATAAAGAATACGTCATCGGCAATCTCGGCCACCTCATCATCGCCATCCACCGCAATCGCAATAACCGGTCCCTTGCGGGCCTTGATTTCCTTCATGTTCGACAGAACCTTGTCACGCAGCGGATCATCCGGCACCAGAAACAGGCTGGGGGTTTCTTCATTGATAAGAGCAATTGGTCCGTGCTTGATCTCTGCCGCACTAAACCCCTCGGCATGGATGTAGGAAACCTCTTTCAGTTTCAGCGCCCCCTCCATAGCAGCAGGATAGTTGATTCCCCTGCCGAGGAAGAGAAAGCTGTGGGCATAGCTGTATTTCTGTGCAAGATCCCGGATTGCCCCGGCCCGCCCCAGAATTTCCGTCAGCTTGGCAGGTATAGTGTCCAGGGCCTGGACGAGTGACAGCCCTTCCTCGTACGACATATGCCGCATTCGCGCCATAAACAGCGAGAAGAGAAACAATACCGTCAGCTGACTGGTAAAGGCCTTTGTAGAGGCCACCGCGATCTCCGGCCCGGAATGGGTATACACCCCGCCATCCGACTCACGGGGGATAGTCGCGCCGACGACGTTGCAGATCCCCAGCACCTTCGCACCCTTGCGCTGCAGCTCACGCATTGCATACAGGGTATCCGCGGTTTCCCCGGACTGCGACACCACAAAGTACAGGGTGTTGCGCTCGACAATCGGATTGCGGTACCGCAGTTCACTCGACAGCTCCGCTGTGCAGGGGATGCGGGCCAGCTGCTCGAGCAGATACGCCCCGACCATACCCGCATGATAGCTTGTCCCGGAAGCAACAATCTTCACTCGTTCGATATTCAGCAACTCCTGACGATCCAGATTCAAGCCGCCGAGATGGGCGGTGGCGCTTTCTTTTTCTATCCGGCCCTGCATGGCACGAAGGATAGACTCCGGCTGCTCGTAAATCTCCTTGAGCATAAAGTGTGCGAAGCTGCCCTTTTCTATTTCCTCCAGCTCCCAGTGTACCGTATCAATCTGCTTGTCGATTACATTGTCACGCAAATCGGTAGTCCGATAGCTGTCGGGGGTGATAACCGCGACCTCTCCGTCCTCGATATAGATTACCTGCTTGGTATGTCCCATAATTGCTGTGACATCGGAGGCCAGAAAAATCTCATCCTGGCCGACCCCGAGGACCAGCGGGGAGCCGTTACGGGCCCCGACAATAAGGTCCGGCTGATCCACATGCATTACCAGTACCCCGTAGGTACCGCGCAGCAGCAGCAGGGCTTGCTTTACCGCCCTTTCCAGATCTCCCTCATAGAACGACTCTATAAGATGTACAATCACCTCGGAATCGGTATCCGAGCGAAACCGAATCCCGTCGCTCACCAGTTTTTCCTTAAGGGCGGAATGGTTTTCAATGATGCCGTTATGTACCACAGCAATTTTATTCTTTTTATCCAAATGGGGGTGAGCATTTACATCATTCACCTCACCATGGGTTGCCCACCGGGTATGACCGATTCCCCAGTTACCGGGAAGCTGCTTTGGCACCTCCCTGCGCAAATCGGTTATCTTGCCGGTCTTTTTTACAACCTGCAGTATCCCCTGGTATCCAATGCTCAAACCGGCGGAATCGTATCCGCGATACTCCAACCGTTTCAGCCCCTCTAAAATCACATCTACAGCAGGTTTCGGCCCGCAATACCCGATTATTCCACACATATCCGCAAAGATAGCATACATTTATTTGAAATTCTATCTGAGGGTTAATGCATACAGAGATTTCGTGGCTGTATATATCTGTATGAGAACATGCTGGTGGTATTTGCTGATTGCAGGAACGACATTCATATTGATATCAAACGGCTGCGGGGCGGCCGGAGAAGCCCGACTTTTTCTGAGCGAAGGCCTGCGTCCGCCGATTATTACCTCAATACAGATTTCCGGCCCCGAGACAGTGGAGATTACCTGCGACACCCCGATCCGGTCAGCAGGCTTGCGGATTGAACCGCAGATCGAGATCTCTGATTCACGCATTTCCGGTTCAACTGCTCTGTTCACCCTGGATAGACCTACCCAAATAGGCATGCAGTATGCGCTTTTTGCAGTGCTGGAGGGTGAGAATGGTCATACGGCACAGGTAATGCGCTGGGGATTCGGATACAACCCGCGACCTGTCGATATGATCATGAATGAAGTAATAGTACGGGGATCCGGGAACAACCCAGATGCGATTGAGATCCTGATACGCGAGGGAGGGAACCTCGGCGGATCGGTTTGGTATCTCGGAACAGATCAACAGCATGATGCTGCTTATCTGTTTCCACCGATTGAAGTGAATACAGGTGACTATCTGATCCTGCATGTCCGGCCGGAACATCTGACGGAGGAGATTGATGAAACCGGAGATGAGCTGGACCTTTCCGGCGGAAAGCTGAGCCATCCCCTGGCTCGCGACTTGTGGCTCCCGGAGGAAGCCGGGCTGCCCTCAAACAATGGTGTGCTTACCCTTTACCGCAGCCCGCACGGAGAATTGCTGGATGCGATCCTCTACAGCAACCGTACACATGAGTCGGACCAGACCTATGGCGGGTTCGGTACCGCTAAAATGCAGAACTGGGTGAATCAGGCAGTGGAGGCAGGCGGCTGGAACAGTGACAGCGAGGACGGCATCCCTCTGCCGGAGGAATGTGTATCGCCCGAAGGCTCAACCGGCACTCGGTCGTTAAACCGGGGATACCCGCCGGCTGTTACTCGCACCAGACATGACTGGCACATTGTACCGACACGCGGCGCAACAATCGGAGAAGCAAACAGCAATGAGGTACACTCTCCTTAGACAACACAGGCGCTCCGGAGATCTATACATACTGCTTCATCAGGTTGATGAGGGTTTCCTTTGGTGCTGCTCCCACCCGGCGATCTACCTCTTCGCCATTGCGGAACACAATGATCGTCGGGATGCTGACCACCTCATATTGAGCTGCAACATTGGGCTGTGAATCGACATCGACTTTTGCGACCTTGAATTGCTGTGCATATTCCTGTGAAAGCTCGTCCAGTACCGGCTCAACCATTTTACAGGGCATACACCATTCTGCCCAGAAATCAACCAGGACCGGTACCTTCGAGTTCAGCACCTCTGTCTCAAAGTTATCTTTGGTAACATCAATCGCCACAGCAGCCTCCTGTTAATCCCTACATCATATATGAATCAATTTGAAAACACAATTCAGCTTCACTTCCGGTTTCCATATAAGAGTCATGAAAAAAAGACTGAGTTACAGGATGGTTCTGCAGTGCAGACTGTATTGCGGCACGCATCTCGGGAATACCGCCGGCCTGCTTGTGAACAATATCGAAGGTAAGCACTCGTCCATCCTTGTTCTCCTGAATATCAAAACGGCACGCGTATCCCGCCCGAGCAAGCCTGGCAAACACAAGCGCACCGGTGAGGGCAATCAAGAGGGCATTCTGCGTAGTAAGCTTGTATGTATCCTCCGCAGCCAGCACCTCACAGAAGTATCCGTCCAGTCCGTCTGCATTCGCCGCACAGTAGACCGCGGTAGATGCCAGTAATTTGACGATATCAATTGAATCTTCTCCCGGCTGTTCCAGAAATAGCTCGTTAATTACCGTGAGTATGTAGACCTCACGCTGAATATCATTGATCAAGTCATTCCGAGAATCCTGCGACAGATCGGAACTCGTCTCTTTCCGCTGCATATAGAGCAGGCTGTCGACTGTTTGCAGGTTGTTATATACCCTATGATGGAGCTCCTGCAGCAGTCGCGACTGCTGTTCAAATGCAGCCTGCATTCCGGTAAGCAGACGATAGATTAAAAAGGCCAGCACCAGTGATATAAGCAGAAGGTTGGCAGCAATTGCCAGTACACCGATCACGGTATGATCATGATCCAGATACCCGGTATGCAGCGCCGCTGCATACAGCAGCAGAGTCGAGACCGACAGGGCTATCATTACCGCGATAAACTTCGGTCTGGCAAACACCGCCCCGATAGTAATAGCAAAGATAAACCAGAGATACCCCGCACCGTCGGAACCGACGGCCATCAGTACCGCTGTCCCGATAGCATAACTGCACAGAACCAGCATGAGCGCCTTGATTCGGGTCGTGAGAAATGTACTGTATGCAATAAACAGTACCAGACCGTACGCGATGGTATTTACTGCCGCGATCCCGTATTCCTGATTTACAATTGATGCAATCATACTCGGGATATAGGCAACAACTCCGGACATAGCCAGGTAACGCAGCAGCTGCACCAGCAGGCGCTCTCTTTCTGCTTTCAGAAGATCCATTGTTCAAAATTCCGGGATTTGCCGGCCGAAGTCAAGCACATCCGGTTCTCCTGATTATCAGGGTTATTCAGCTCAAACCGGCAGCCCATCCTTTGACAAAACACACCGGAGGTTTATATGGTTAACTTACCAGGATATGGACAGGAGGATACAATGGATATGATTGAGGAACTGAGGCAGAAACAACGGGACTACTACCTGACCGGCGAAACACAGGGCATTCGCTTTCGCAAGATCATGCTTCGCAAACTGCTCAAGGCTGTTCAGCACGAGGAAGCAGCATTCATTGAGGCCCTGCGGCTGGATCTCGGCAAGCCTGAGTTCGAGTCATACTCCAATGAAATCGGGTATGTCTATCATGAAATCCGCCATGCCCTGCGGAACGTAAGGAAATGGTCACGAATTCACAGAGTGTTTCCGGACCGATATCTCTTGCCGGGACGAGGCAGAATTATCCCGGAGCCATACGGGAACGTACTTGTTCTGGCCCCGTGGAATTACCCTATGCAGCTGCTGTTCGCCCCGATGGTCGCAGCCATCGCTGCCGGCAACACCGTAGTTTTGAAACCTTCCGAGCATGCACCGCATACCGCGCGGGTGAGTCAGCGAGTGATTGAGGATAATTTCGCACCGGAATATGCGGCTGTAGTTCAAGGGGAAGCAGATGTGAGCCGGCAGCTGATTCAGCAAGGCTTCGACTACCTCTTCTTTACCGGCAGTCCGGCAGTAGGACGAATGGTCATGTCGGCTGCTGCGGAGCATCTTACCCCGGTTACACTGGAATTGGGAGGGAAGAGTCCTGTGGTGGTGGACCGCTCTGCGGACATAGGTGTAGCGGCCCGTAAAATCGCGTGGGGAAAGTTCAACAATGCCGGGCAGACCTGCGTAGCACCGGATTATATTCTGGTACATGAGAGCGCCGCCGAGGAATTAACCGCAAAGCTCCGCGAAACCATAATTGATTTCTATGGCAGGAACCCTGCCGGGAGCAAGGATTACGGCAGAATCGTGAACGACCGTCAATTCGAACGACTGCACCGGCTGCTGGATACCTCGCCGGTCGTCCATGGAGGTTCATTCGAGGCCGGGACACGCTATATCGAGCCGACTGTAATGTATCCCGTCCAATGGAGCGACCCGATAATGCAGGAGGAGATATTCGGGCCAATCCTGCCCGTTCTCACATACAGCTCGCTGGATGATGCGATCGAGCGTATTCGCGGATTCGACCGGCCGCTGGCATTATACGTCTTTGCCCGTAACCGGCAGGTTGAAAAAAGGGTGATACATGAAATCCCGTTTGGTGGAGGCGGTGTAAACTGTACCCTAATGCATGTCGGCAGCAGCAAGCTCCCCTTCGGCGGAATCGGCAGCAGTGGTATGGGGCGCTATCACGGGAAGGCCGGATTCGACACCTTCAGCCATTTCAAGAGCATATTAAGCCAGCCGGGCTCCTTTGATCTGCCGATTGTCTATCCGGGTAAACAGATCAGCATGAAGCTGCTGAGAAAGCTGATTCGCTGAAGCTGCTGCATCCAGCGGCGGCGGCAGCAGCGGCTGCTCGAATATTCGGAAAAGCGCCGCTGATACCTCAATGTGCGCTCGGCCATCCTGCCGGGCGCGCAGCTGCCCTATACCAGCAGACCCTGAAGAAAATCCCGCAGGTTCTGCGCCACATCCTCCCGCGTACTCCTGGCGATAATCTCGACAAATGCGGAGCCGATAACTATCCCGTCGACATGCGGGGCTAACGCCTGCACCTGTTCTCGTTCCCGGATGCCGAATCCCGCAAACACCGGTGCCTCCAGCCCTTGAAGATGATCCAGAAATTCCAGGTTATCCTCTCCAATCTCCGTTTTGGTACCGGTGATGCCGGCCCGGAGAGCAGCGTATACACCCCGGGGCTTGATATCCCGAATTATCTCGATCCGCTCGGGCGGGGTATTCGGCACCACTACCGGCCAGATCTCCAGCCCTTCTGCCGCAGCAGCCTGATACAAGCCCTCATCTGCATCTACCGGCAGATCCGGGACGATCAGCCCGGCTGCACCGGCAGCACGGGCATCACCCGCAAAGCGCTGTACCCCGCGAGCATATACCAGCGAGGCGTAACTCATTATAAAGATCGGCAGATGATGTGTATCCGCGGCCCGGCGCACAAACTCAAACCCGGCATCTACCCGAAAGCCCTGTTCCAGCGCCCTGGAACATGCCGCCTGGATAGTCGGCCCATCGGCGGTAGGATCGGAGAAGGGAAACTGAATCTCCAGATGCGTAGCTCCGCCCTCCACCAACCCGGCTACCGCGGCCTCGGCAATCTCCTTGCCGGGGTAAAACGGGATCATATGGGCCATGACATTAATTTTCTTCGTCTGACTACTCATTGCGCGGCTCCTTGGAAGATATTTGGGATTTCAAGACGGAATCATCATTGTCCGGAGACACCATTTCATCTGTCTCCCCGGAGGCGGAGATCTGCCCCGCCTCGCTCAACAGAAATTTGCGCCAGCGTACCGGATCAAGCTCTTTGGCGGTAATGAATAAATCCTTGTCTCCACGACCGCTCATATTGATCACCATCACCGTATCCCTCGACAGTGAAGGGGCCAGGCGCAGCGCGGCCGCCGCCCCGTGAGCCGATTCAAGCGCAAAGATTACTCCCTCGCTTCGCGCCAGCCGCTGCAGGGCATCAAGGGCCTCCTGGTCACTCGCCTGCTGAAACTCTACACGGCCGCTGGCTCCCAGATGCGCCAGCTGCGGACCAATCCCGGCGTAGTCCAGACCGGCCGATATCGAATGGGTATGCTGAACCTGGCCGTCGTCATCCAGAAGGAAAAGACTTTTGTATCCCTGCACAATACCCACGCTGCCGGGCCCATGCATGCGGGCGGCGTTGCGGCCAATTTCCGGCCCGGTTCCGCCGGCTTCAACACCGATCAAACGCACCGAAGTATCATCCAGAAACGGCGCGAACATACCGATTGCATTGGATCCGCCCCCAACACACGCCACCAGTACATCCGGTTTGATATTCCGCTCCGCAGTCTGGGACTGTATCTCCCGTCCTATCACCGACTGAAATTCGCGTACGATATCGGGAAAGGGTGCGGGTCCGAGTGCAGACCCAAGCAGATAATGGGTGTCCCGGAAACTGCCCGCCCAATCACGCAGGGCTTCATTTACAGCATCTTTCAGGGTGCGGCTGCCGGAGGATACCGGAACCACCTTGGCCCCATACAACTCCATGCAGTATACATTCGGCCGCTGCCGGGCGATATCCACCTCGCCCATATAGATCGTACAGTCCAGCCCCAGCTTTGCACAAACAGCCGCCGTTGCCAGCCCGTGCTGCCCGGCCCCGGTCTCGGCAATTATCCGCTTCTTGCCCATATGCTTGGCTACCAAAGCCTGACCGAGGGCATTATTGATTTTATGAGCCCCGGTATTCGCCAGTCCCTCCAGCTTGATATAGATCTGCGCCCCGCCCAGTTCGCGAGTGGTGTTCTCGGCAAACAGCAGCGGTGTCGGGCGCCCTACATAGTCGCGGAGCAGTCGATGATAGTCGGCCTGAAAGTCCTCGCTGCCGGCACACTCCAGATATGACTCCTCAAGTTCAATAAGGGCCGGCCGCAGAACCTCAGCGACGTAGGCCCCTCCGTACTCTCCAAAAACCTTATGTAGCTGCATTTAACACCTCCTGTATAAACGCGGTAATCTTACGAGGATCCTTCTTGCCGGGATGCGATTCCAGCCCGCTGGAAACGTCTACCAGTTCCGGCCGAAACCGGCGGACCGCATCCCCGACATTCTCCGGGGACAGTCCCCCGGCAAGCCACAACGGTCCGGGAATACTGCCGACCAGGCCCTCGGGTATGCGATGTCCGCTGCCGCCGTATTCCCCGCCCGGAGCCCGGGCGTCAACCAGCACACGCGGACACCGACAGCGTCCGATCAGCTCCAAATCCTGGCGGTCACCGATCCGCACCGCCTTATAGTAGGGAAAGGCCTGGGCAAAACACTCCTCGGGGCTTTCATCCCCGCTAAACTGAATCGCATCCAGATGCCCATCGGCAAGCAGCTGCTGAACCTCGGGCGGTACGGTATTCACCACGACCCCGACCTTCAACGCCCGGGTTCGGCCCAGGCGAGCCGGCATGGCCGGCTCAACCCGGCGCGGACTATCGGCAAATACAAACCCCAGCAGATCGGCTCCGGCCTTCTCGGCCAGCAATACATCCTCCTGCCACGCAAGTCCGCAGATTTTTATGAGCGGACGAGGAACGGGAATCTCTGCTTCTCTGCCGGCGGT
>CAZANF010000064.1:11014-12268 GCA_964486425.1 uncultured Spirochaeta sp.
CCTCGCTGGAGTGCCGGGATGCGCTCCGGCTTATGCATAACCGCCTCTCCGACCAGCACCCCGGAGAACCCGTGCACCGCAGCCAAAGCGGCATGCTCCTCCTCAAACACCCCGGACTCATAGACCCATCGGGCCTCCCATGTGCCGTGCTCACGCAGCTGCAGGGGCACCAGGGGATCAATGCGAAAACTCTTCAAATCACGCGCATTTACCCCAACCAGCGGCGGTGCCAGAGACCGGACTGATTCCAGCTCATCCCGATCATGCAGCTCCACCAGCGCCTGCATGCCCAACTGCACGGCCCGGTCATGCATCTCCGCCAGCAGTCCGGGATCAAGTACCGAGGCAATTAGCAGTACCGCATCCGCTCCTGCCCGCCAGCTTACCTCTATATCCTCAACATCCAGCAGAAAGTCCTTGCGGAGCACAGATACCTGCGGATACTGCTGCTTTACCCGCATAAGATCGTTCAGTGACCCGCCGAAGTAGCCGGGCTCGGTCAGGACCGATATAGAATGTATCCCGCGACTGACGTATTTCGCTGCCTGCAGGACAGGATCCGCCTTCAAACCGATATTGCCCCGGCTGGGACTGCGGCGCTTTATCTCGCAGATGACAAAGGGATCGCGTCCGAAGGGTACTACAGGAACCTCCCGCGCTGCCGGCACCCTCTCTCCGTTTTCATATCCGGATTCTGCAATCCGCCGACGGCGGTCGGCGACTATCCGGTCCAGTATGGTTCTACTCATGCCGCGCCACCTGAATTGCCCTTTACAGCAGAGCCCTCGAACGGCTGAGCAACCGCGTGTGTCAGACGGACTGTATCCTCCAGCTTCTGTCTGGCACGGCCGTCATCTATAACCTCACGCGCCAGTCGGTATCCGGCAGCGAGGTCTTCACAGATCCCGTGAATCCACAGCGCAGCACCGGCATTCAGGGCAACCGAATCCGTGACTGCCATTGGGCCGCTGCCGTTGAGCACGCTGCGGGCAATATCCGCGTTATCATCCGCCTTGCCGCCGATAATGTCCTCCAGCCGATACTCGGGAATACCAAAGTCCTGCGGATCAACCTCAATTCGCTCCAGCAGTCCGTCGGCCTCAAACCGCACCAGTGTGCTCTTCGCAGAAACCGACAGCTCATCCTGTCCATCGTGCCCGTATACGATTGCCCCGCGAGCAACACCAAGCAGCTGTGCCGCCCGCGCCATCGTCTCGACCAGATCCTCGCTATAGACTCCGATAACCTGATGCT
>CAZANF010000065.1:0-6255 GCA_964486425.1 uncultured Spirochaeta sp.
CCAGCGATTGTCGCGATCCATGGCCCAGTAGCGGCCGGTAATCGAAACGATCTTTCCGGTGCCTGTTTTGGCTAACTGCTCTTCAATCTGACGAACAAAATCGATGCCGGTGTACGGCCCGGTGTCGCGTCCATCGGTGAACAAGTGTATGGCCCCCTTCTCCTGTCCGCGTCTTTTACACATCTCCACGGCTGCATACAGGTGTTTCAGCAGTGAATGCACCCCGGCATCAGAAGCGAGCCCCATAATATGCACCCAGCCGTTATTCTTCCTGGCCCGGTCGATTCCTTCGCTAAGTGTTTCATTCTCGAAGAAATCCCCTTCGCGGATTGCCTTGGTTATCCGGACGGAGTCCTGATATACGATTCTTCCGGCACCCAGGTTCTGGTGGCCTACCTCGGAGTTCCCCATGGTTCCTTCGGGAAGCCCGACATCCTCACCGGAAGTGGCGATCTGTACCCACGGGTACTTTTGCAGCAAGCTGTCGCTGCATGGCGTGTTTGCCAGTTCCACGGCGTAATACTCATGCTGTTCTCTGTTGGGGTTCCGCCCCCATCCGTCGCGTATTATCAATACAAGTGGTTTCGGTGCCATATCTGTGTTCTCCTTTAGGGTTTAATAGCTCTTTATATATCGATTCTTACCACATCTACCCCTAAATAACAATGTAAGGGTAGATGGTATCCGGCGGAAAGCGGTTAATATGCAATCTTCGGCTTGTTTCTCGCATCAAAGCCGGATTCGTGAATAGTGTCACCGCGGAACTGCAGAATGGTCTTGCGGGTTCCGGTGTCCGGCGCCCGATATTCGTGGCGTCCGAACCATACGCTCACACCTGGAAATATGGTGTCTTCCACAATCAGTCTGCTTGCGTTGACCTCTTCCATCCGCTCGCGAAGTTCCGGGATCAGGGTCCGTTTCACCTCAATGCTTGCGGCTAGATGTTCGGCTTGCTCCGCCAACTGATCTCGAGCGGCATGTATCTTTTCCGAGACTGCGCCATCCCGTATTGCCTGTTCAAGCTGCTGTTGTTTTGTTCTGAGTTCATCGAGACGCGCCTGCTGCTGCTCACAGGTGTGAACAGCAGTGCGGTATTCCACCACTATCCCGGGTTCAAGACCGATATGAAGGATGGTCGGCTGTTCGCTGAAATTCCCGAGCTTCTTGCACCAGCAGCATCCGCCGACAAGCAGTTCCCCGCCGATGATCTCTGCCCGGCGTCCGTTCAGCAGGCAATGATTTTGCACCCTGGCGGTAGTGTGCATAACAGCCTCTTCCAGGAAAAGGTTCCCTCCGCACACGACATCGCAGCTTTCAAGGTACTTCGAGTACAGATCTCCATCGCAGCAGAGGCTGCCGATACTGTTTCCATTCATTCCGCTTTCCAGCAGAATGTTGCGGCCGGCACGCAGCGATGCTCGTCCGACCCCGCGGGCAACCTGTATGTCTCCGTCCGCCTCCACCTCGAATCCATCTGCAACTCTTCCCTGGATAATAACTGATCCTGCAAATCGTATATTTCCGGTTGAATAGTCAACGTTTTTTACCTCAATTACCTCTTCCACAACCACACGGTCGTCTGCAAGCAGTACGTTCCCCTCGCATTCCGCATACAATCGGGATTTATCCTGGCTAAGGCAGGTATTGGGTCCGGGATTCAGCTCTACGGTACGCTCGTCCGCCTCTGCCGGGAGCAGTGTACCTGTTACGGTTATTCCGTCGACCGGCTGTACCGGCGGAAGCAGCTCTGCAAGGAGCTGGTCTTTCTTAACCATTTCAATAAAATTCAGCTCCTTCAGATTCATTCTGCCGAAATCGGTCTCCAGATACGGTTTAAGGCGATCCACATTAAAATGATACCGGATCCGGTGACCGGATCCGAACACCGGATCTTTTCCGAATGCTGCGGTGATTTCGGTCTCATACTGCCGCTGCCGGGTTATTCGTTCCAGGACAGCAGTATCAATGCCGTTCCGTACCCCATGCTCCAGCATGGCGTTGTACAGGTCCTGCGTCGTTGGCGGGGCTGCCCCTTTGCTCGGCGGGGTTACATACACTGAGGCGGACATCTCGTCTTCTGCGATATGCACGGAGATTTGAGCTGCCAATCGTGCTCCCTCCGGCCATTCAATCAGGGCATGTTTTCGGCCGTCGGCAGCCTGGATAATTTCCCGGATACGGCTCAACTCGGCGCGGGGCATTTCAAGCAGACGCATTCTGTTGGCAATTTCATCCGGATACACATTTTCGGCACTCTGCGGATAAATACACAAATATACCCAGCCATGCTGATAAAAAACCGAAAATCGCCGCTCTTGCGGTGGATGTCCGGGTGATTTTGCCTTCTTTCGAGCCATATATACCTCAATTCTATCAATCGGCGAAAAACGGGGCGGTGATTCACTTTTTTTTTCAAATTTGTGGCGGTATTGACCACACCGAATTTCTTGACAGTACGCTGTATCGCCTATAACCTGTCAACGGGCAGCAGCAGAGTTCATGTGATGTTTCCATGGACTTTGCGAAGGATAGATAGGACGTAATGATGTATCAGGCTGAAGGGGTGACGGGAGCGACTCTGTTCTCTCACACCGGAGTGGTGACTGCAGTACATGACGGTATGGTGGAAGTGGAGATTCATCGACCGGAAGGCTGCGGCGGGTGTTCGCTTAAATCAGCATGCACCCAGGGGAACCGAAAGGTTCTTACTGCTGTTCCGGATGCCCCCTGTATCATAGGTGATCACGTCACCGTAGAAATAACTAACCAGCAGGGCTGGCAGGCTTTATTCCTTGGAATAATTCTGCCGTTTCTCTGTACCATCTCAGGTGTGTTTGCAGGCATGCAGATAACCGGCAGTGAACCATTGGCTGCGGGAATTGGTCTTGCCTCAGCAGGCGTCTATTACGGAGTCTTTTCTCTTTTTCGTACCGCTGCCGCCCGGAAGTTTACGATTACCGCTCGACCGGTGTAGCGCCATTCCCGCAGGGGGAATGGAACGGTGAGCAGTGGGCATAAGGAAGGTACGGCACAATGATTTCTATTCTCATTGGGATTGCCACCATGGCAGGTGTAGCTGCAGCCTTTGCAGCGGTGCTGTTTTGGGCCTCCAGGCGTTTTGCAGTGCATGAGGATCCCCGGATTGATCAGGTGGCAGAGATGCTGCCGGGGATTAACTGCGGGGCTTGCGGGTTTCCCGGATGTCGGCAGATGGCCGAGGCTTTGGTGCAGGGCTCTGAAAAGGGTGATATCAGCGATCTATATTGTCCGCCCGGCGGGGCGGAAACCATGAATACAATTGGTTCTTTTTTTGGTCTGGATGTAGGCAGCGAAAAACCGACTGTGGCAGTGGTACGCTGCGGAGGCAGTTATGAAGCCGCTCCGTCGAAGAGTCTGTATGACGGCACGCAGAGCTGCGCACTGGAACACATGATCCATGCCGGTCGTTCCGGCTGTCCGTTCGGGTGTCTGGGGTGCGGCGACTGTGAAGCCGCGTGTCCGTTTGATGCCATTTTCGTCAATCCCAAAACCGGGTTGCCGGAGGTGGATGAGCAGCGCTGCACAAGCTGTGGGAAATGTGTCGAAGCATGCCCCCGTGATCTTATTCAGATACGTCCGGTCGGGAAAACGAAGCGGCATAAACGTGTCTGGGTGAATTGCCGGAATACCCAGAAGGGCAGCGTGGCCAGAAAAAACTGCAGTGTTGCCTGCATCGCCTGCGGCAAATGCGTAAAGGTGTGTGATGACATCGTATCTGCCATTACTATGGATAATAACCTCGCATATATAGACCCGGATATCTGTATTTCCTGCGGCAAGTGTATTGGTGTCTGCCCGACAGGGGCAATTGCGGCAACCTTCCCGGCTGCTCCGCTCAAACCAAAGAAAAAGGAGGCCGCAGGTGTCTAAACCGCTGGATTTTTTTATGGATTTCGCTGCAAGAACATTTACCCGCGGCGGTATTCATCCTCCCGAGAACAAGTTTACGGAAGATGCACGTATAGTTGCGGCCCCAATCCCAGATCAGGTATGGGTTCCGGTTGCACAGCATATCGGTGCTCCTGCGGAGATTGTGGTTTCCAAAGGCGATGAGGTTCTGGTCGGACAGTTGCTGGCTAAGGCCAGGGGTTTTGTGTCCGCGCCCGTGCATTCACCGGTATCCGGAAAGGTAACCAGGATTGACGAGGTAGTTACACTTGCCGGGTATCCGCAGGCAGCAATTCAGATACAAACATCGGGTGATGCATGGATCCCCGAGGCAGATAAATCAGAGATCCTCTCGGGTTCCATTACATTGGCCCGGCAGGAGATTATCGACAAAATCGGTTCATCCGGTATTGTCGGTCTGGGCGGAGCCGCCTTTCCGACCAGCGTCAAGTACTCTCTGCCCCCCGGAAAGGTGGTGGATTCCCTCATTATAAATGGCGTTGAATGCGAGCCGTATCTGACTGCTGATTATCGGCTTATGATGGAACACGCCCGGGAGATTCTGGTAGGAATCCGGCTTCTTATGCGTGCACTTGGTGTATCCAGGGCGTATATGGGAATAGAACGCAATACACCGGAGGCGATCCGGCTTATGCGCGAGGTGGTAGCTAACCATGGGGGATTCGACGAAGGCAGTATCGAGGTTGTAGAGCTGCGAACCAAGTATCCTCAAGGGGCGGAAAAGCAGCTTATCAATGCAGTGCTTGGTCGTGAGGTTCCCAGCGGCAAGCTCCCGCTGGATGTCGGGGTGGTAGTGAATAACGTGGGCACCGCCTATGCAGTCTATCAGGCGGTACAAAAGCATATTCCGCTGGTACAGCGTGTCGTTACGGTAACCGGAACCGGCATTACCCGTCCGGGGAATTATCTTGCTCGTATAGGAACACCGCTCTCCTCTCTGCTGGAGCTGGCCGGCGGATTGCCTGCAGATACAGGGAAGGTTATCGCCGGTGGGCCTATGATGGGCAAGGCCGTGGACAACCTGGATGCACCAATTGTGAAAGGCACCTCAGGTGTATTGGTGCTGAATAAGGCACAGTCAAAGCGTCCGCCTGTTCGACCCTGTATTCGCTGTTCCCGATGTGTCGGTGTGTGTCCGATGGGTCTTGAACCGTATTTGCTGGAGGTTCTTTCCCAGCTTGAGGACGGTCAGACAGCAGACAATCACCGTATTCTGGACTGCATGGAGTGCGGTTCCTGTTCCTTTACCTGTCCTGCCGGCCGGCCCTTGTTGGATCATATTCGCACCGGAAAACAGCTTGTAATGGCATTGCGACGGAGGAAATCATGAGTTCACCACGAGTTATCGCCCCATCCCCGCATATTCATGTCGGGACATCTACGCGTACGCTGATGTGGTGGGTAAATCTTGCCCTGCTCCCGCTTGTGATTACCTCGGTAGCGGTTTTTGGCCTGCGGTCCCTGGCGGTTATTTTTATTGCGGTTTCGGCCTGCATGCTCACCGAGTATGTCATTGCAAAATTTGTAATCAGAAAACATGTGCTGGTAGAAGACGGCTCGGCTATCGTCACGGGAGTACTGCTGGCAGCCAATCTGCCGGTCACCATTCCCTTTTATCAGGTAATAATCGGTTCCATTGTCGCAATTGGTATAGGCAAGATGGTCTTCGGCGGTATCGGCCATAACCCGTTCAATCCTGCCCTCGTCGGCCGTACCTTTTTACTGGTGAGCTATCCGGTTGAGATGACTACCTGGGTTGCGCCCGGCTTCCGGCTTTGGACGACCACGGCAGATACGGTGTCGGCTGCGACTCCTCTGGGAGTAGTAGCGGAACGGGCATCGGCGGAGATTTTCAATGATCTGCCGGGCTACTGGGAACTCTTTTGGGGGAATGTCGGGGGAACGCTTGGCGGAGTAGGGATATTCGCGGTTCTGATCGGGGCGGTTATACTGCTTGCAAAGAGGATAATTGACTGGCAGACGCCGGCGGCGTTTCTGGGAAGTCTGGCTGCAGTTACCGGTATCGCATGGCTGATAAACCCGGTGGAATATGTCGACCCCTTGTATCATGTGCTCGCTGGAGGAGCAGGTCTTGGGGCGATCTTTATGGTTACAGATTATACAACCAGTCCGATGACTGTTCGCGGGCGGATGATCTTTGCCGGTGGTGCGGGGGCCCTTACGGCTGTCATCCGGCTTTTCGCTTCGCTGCCGGAGGGCGTTGCGTATGCAATTCTGTTAATGAACGCCTTTGTACCGCTTATTGATAAGGCCTTCCCCCCCAAACGCTTCGGCAAGGCCTGGACC
>CAZANF010000065.1:6265-8166 GCA_964486425.1 uncultured Spirochaeta sp.
TGTTGGCCGGACAGCATAACATGACAAGGACAGGGAACAGGAGGAAAAGAATGTCTGACGGCAAACAAATGTCTGACAACAAACAGCAGAATAAAGCGTCGACCATGATCGGGGTGCTTACCGTGATTGCGGTATTATCCGGTGCGGCACTGGGTTTTACCGATTATCTTACCCGGGACATTATTCAGGCCAATCGTATTGAAACGCAGATGTCGGCGGTGAGACAGGTTCTCCCGGAGTATCAGAATGAACCTATTGATGAACAGTGGGCACACCCGGAGTTCGAGGAGAATTATGTGTTTCCGGCAAGGGACGGTGAGGGCAGTATCATCGGACTTGCAGTACAGTCCCGGGTCGGTTCGGGCTATTCCGGTGATATCTCGGCAATAGTCGGCATGGAACCGGATGGAAGGGTTGTTGGAGTGGTTATCCTGCAGCATTCAGAAACCCCGGGCTTGGGTGCGCGGATTACCGAGGAAGAGTTTACTCGGCAGTTTGACGGGGTTAATCCTGCTACCGATCCTCCGCGCCTGGTGCGTGACGGCGGTGATATCGATGCTATCGCCGCGGCAACGATCAGTTCTCGTGCGGTAGTGGAAGTAGTCGAGCGTGCAGGAGTGGTATACGAGGATTATATGGCCGCTATGCAGGGAGGTGATGTATGAGCGACGCGAATACTGCGCGATCAGTATTAACCCGGGGTTTTTTCCGTGAGAATCCGGTATTTGCACTGCTTTTGGGTATGTGTCCCACACTGGGCGTCACTACAAGCGCTATTAACGGTTTGGGAATGGGACTGGCGACAGCCGCAGTATTGCTTGCCAGCAATGTGGCAGTAGCCCTCATCAAGAATGTCGTGCCGGATTCCGTGCGGATTCCGGCATTTATCGTGATTATTGCAAGTTTTGTAACGATTATCGACCTGAGTATGGAGGCAATGCTGCCGGAACTGCATGTGGCACTGGGTATATTTATCCCGCTCATTGTGGTGAACTGCATTATCCTCGGCCGGGCGGAGTCATTTGCCTCAAAGAATCGTGTCGGATTATCGGCCCTGGATGGTTTGGGTATGGGGCTGGGTTTTGCCATGGCACTGACCATGCTTGGCACTGTCCGTGAGCTGCTGGGCAACGGTAGTGTTTTCAATGTATCTCTTCCAGTAATCAGCGAGGTGCCTATGCTGCTGTTTCTCATGCCTCCAGGGGCTTTTCTGGCGCTGGGGCTGCTTATTGCAGGGGTGAACGCAGTATATGAGCGGGCAACCAGGCAGAATGTCGATAAGTTCTCGGTACCGCAGATTTATACATCCAGTTCAGCAGGGGGTGAGGCATGAATTATTTTACGATTATGGTTAGTGCCATTCTTATCAATAATATCGTACTCGTACAGTTTCTTGGTATCTGCCCCTTTCTGGGAGTCAGCAATAAACTGACTACTGCTGTGGGTATGAGCTTTGCGGTATTGTTTGTCATGACGTTGGCCACCCTGGCAACCTATATCATCTATTACAGCATTCTGCTGCCGGCTGATCTGGAGTATCTGCAGACTGTAGCCTTTATTCTGGTTATTGCGTCCCTGGTGCAGTTGGTAGAGATCGTGCTGAAAAAAACCAGTCCTGCCCTTCACCAGGCCCTCGGGGTTTTTCTGCCGTTGATAACCACGAACTGTGCAATCCTCGGGGTTGCATTACTGGTTATTCAGCGTGAGTTTTCCCTGATGGAGGGGCTGGTCTACGCAATCTCCAGTGCAATCGGTTTTGCTATAGCCTTGATTGTGTTTGCCGGAATTCGTGAGCGCCTTGCTGTTGCCGATGTGCCGCAGCGGCTTCGCGGGGCACCGGTGAGTCTGATTACTGCAGGATTGCTGGCAATGGCATTTATGGGGTTTGCCGGTCTGTTTTA
>CAZANF010000065.1:8266-12242 GCA_964486425.1 uncultured Spirochaeta sp.
TGATTACTGCAGGATTGCTGGCAATGGCATTTATGGGGTTTGCCGGTCTGTTTTAGCCCGTGCCATAGTGCCGGGCGGCTATTGCGTGAATATCATTGCAGGAAGAAGGCGCCTGGATTTCAGGGTCCGGGCGGCTTCTTTTGCGCGCGGGTTTATTCCGGAGATCCGGTAAGACTGCGGATGTACTGCAGGCGTTCGAAATCCTGTGGGGCGTTGCTGCGTTTCTGGCTCACCTTTCCCCGGAATTGCTGTATGGTATCAAAATGATGGGTATCCATGTATGCGGATAGTCTATCGCGGATAACCTTGATTTGGTCCAGTCCGTTTTTGTAGAGTGTACTGCACACCTGGCCAACCTGCGCTCCGGCCAGTATTGCCTTAATAAAGTCCTCACCGGAATGAATCCCTCCGGTCGCAGCTAATTCCAGCTTTGTATGCCCGTACAGCAGGCTTATCCATCGCAGGGTAGGCCCGATATCGGCCGAAGTGCTGAAAGGTGCTCCGCTTCGCAGGCGAAACTCGTCAATCTGTATATCGAATTGATAATAGCGATTGAAAAGGACGACCGCCTTCGCTCCCGCCCCGTACAGCTCATCTGCTATCCTGGGGATGGAGGTGAAATACGGGCCGATTTTTACCGATATCGGGATCCGTACCGATGCTGATGCCGCGCGGACGGCCTCAATGTACCAGTCGCGGATCTCCTTTTCTTCGGTTTTCGAATCCTGCGGCAGGAAAGCAAGGTTTAACTCGATTGCGTCGGCACCGGCAGCCTCAAGTTGAGGGAGGCGTTCAATCCACCAGTCCTGACGATACGCATTCAGGCTGCCGATAACCGGGAAACTGGTCAGCTGCTTCGATTTTCGGATCAGGCTGCAGTACTTTTCCAGATCGAACCCGGTTTGCATTGAGGCGGCGTAATCCATTCCCTCGGGATGCGAGGATGTTTCAAGGGAATTGATGGTAGAATCAATCTCTTCCTGAAACAGTGATTTAACAACCACCGCACCGGCTCCAGCTTGTTCGCAGGCGGCGATTTTTTCAGGAGTGCCGGTCATTCCGGAACTTGATACAATTATCGGGTTGGCCAGCTTAAGGCCCAGATATTCCACTGCAAGTTTACTCATGGTAAAAATGTACCCGCTTGATGAAATGGTGTCAAACTAATCCTTGTATCGGCTTGATGATACAGTGTTGTAGGCAGTATACTAGTACAATAACTACCAGCAAAAGGAGATATACATGGCAAAAACTGGAATTATTTTTGGTTCATCAACCGGGAACACAGAAACCGCAGCGGAGAAGCTGGCTGGTATCCTGGGTGATGCAGAAGCAAAGAACATTACCGAGGTTACCGAGGATGACTTGAACGGATATGAGTACCTGGTGTTT
The DNA here is from genome assembly GCA_964486425.1 of uncultured Spirochaeta sp. Taxonomy (GTDB): domain Bacteria; phylum Spirochaetota; class Spirochaetia; order DSM-27196; family DSM-8902; genus Spirochaeta_B. The sequence continues at coordinate 9,659 of CAZANF010000065.1, forward strand.
GGGGCATCAACCTGGGGAGCAGGCGAGCTTCAGGATGACTGGGAAGACAATATCGACGTTCTGGATGACGCAGATTTCAGCGGCAAGAAGGTTGCAATTTTCGGCCTTGGCGACCAGGAAGGCTATCCCGATACATTTGTGGACGCCATGGGTACTATCGCCCAGAAGCTGACTGCCGGCGGCGCGGTAATCGTAGGAAAGACATCTACCGACGGGTATACATTCGATGAGTCGACTGCGGTTGAAGGTGATAAATTTATCGGTCTGGTTCTGGATGAAGAAAATCAGGCTGATCAGACCGATGATCGCATTGCGAAATGGGCTGAAGAGCTGAAAAAAGCCTTTGCATAACTCATAAGCAGGTTCCGCAATTACAGGAGGGCGCTGATTTGGAATATTGTTCCAAATCAGCGCTTTTTTTTGTGCTATTATTGCCAATTTTACCAAGGAGGGATACAATAGCAGGTGATACGGTGCAACTCTCCAGGTCTTATTCGTCCGTTTAGGACCGGAAACGTATAATTATTTCTATGAAAGGAAGGTATTCACATGGCAAAGCGAATGATTACCATAGATGGTAACGAAGCCGCCTCTAACATGGCGTACGCTTTTAGTGAAGTCGCCGCGATTTACCCGATAACACCGTCCTCACCTATGGGTGAGCTGGCGGATTCCTGGTCTGCAAAGGGGAAGAAGAACCTCTTCGGTCAGACCTTGGACATCATTGAGATGCAGTCGGAGGGTGGTGCGGCTGGTGCAGTACATGGTTCGTTGAGTGCAGGGGCGCTTACGACAACCTATACTGCATCACAGGGACTTCTTCTTATGATTCCGAACATGTACAAGATTGCCGGCGAAATGATGCCGACGGTTTTTCATGTCTCGGCTCGTTCACTGGCTGCCCAGGCGCTATCGATTTTCGGAGATCACTCCGATGTTATGAGCGTGCGGATGACCGGTTTTGGTCTGCTGGCTTCCAACAGTGTTCAGGAAGCGCAGGATATGGCTGCGGTTGCCCACCTGGCAAGTCTGGAAACCCGAATCCCGTTCGTGCATTTCTTTGATGGTTTTCGCACCTCGCATGAGATGCAGAAGATTGAGGCCCTTGATTACGACACCCTTCGAACCATGGTGAATATGGAATTCGTCGAGCGTTTCCGGGACGAGGCCATGCGGCCTGAGAAGCCCATCTGCAAGGTTGGTGCGCAGAATCCGGATGTATATTTTCAGGGTCGGGAAACAGTGAATGCATATTATGATGCTGCTCCGGCCGTCGTCCGAAAGTATATGAAGATGCTCGGTGAAAAAACCGGTCGGAAATACGATATCTATGAGTATATCGGTGCGCCGGATGCTGAAAACATCATTATTGCAATGGGTTCCGGGGTTGAAACAATAGAAGAGACTATTGATTACCTGGTTTCCAAGGGAGAAAAGATCGGGGCACTGAAGGTTCGGCTCTACCGGCCCTTCTCCGTAAAGGACTTCTCCGATGCGATTCCGAAGAGCGTCAAGAAGATTGCGGTACTCGATCGTACCAAGGAGCCCGGTGCTACCGGTGAGCCGCTGTATCTGGATACAATTGATGCCCTGAAGGACAGGGGAATTCATATTATCGGCGGCCGCTATGGTCTTTCCAGTAAGGAATTTACCCCTGCAATGGTAAAAGCGGTATATGATCATCTGGCAAACGGCGGGCATCATAACTTCACTGTCGGTATCAATGACGATGTAACTCATCTTTCAATACCGATTGGTGAGCCGCTGGATACCGAACAGAAAGGTATTACCCGGTGCAAGTTCTGGGGATACGGCTCGGACGGTACGGTAAGCGCCAACAAGAACAGCGTAAAAATCCTGGGCAGTGATACCGATCTTTATGTTCAGGCATATTTCGACTATGACTCGAACAAATCGGGCGGGTACACCGTAAGTCACCTCCGCTTTGGAGACAAGCCGATAAAATCGCAGTACAAGCTGACCGCATGTGATTTTATCGCCCTGCATCGCCAGCAGTACATCGGCCGATACGACATCCTTGAAGGGATTGTAGAGGGCGGTACTTTCCTGATTAACAGCGGTCTGGATTCCGACAAGCTTTTCGGTAAATTTACCAAGGAAATGCAGGAAACCATCGTGAACAAGAAGGTGAAGGTGTTTGCGATTGATGCGTCCAAGATTGCAAAGAAGGTCGGCCTTGGCAACCGCATTAACACCGTTATGCAGACGGCGTTCTTCAAGCTTGCTAATGTGATTCCTGCCGACCAGGCGATTGAGCTTATCAAAAAGCATGTAGAAAAACAGTTCGCTTCCAAGGGCAAGGAAATTGTTCAGATGAACTGGGATGCAATCGACGCCGCTGTAGATGCGATTGTCGAGGTTGAAATACCGCAGTCATCGGATACCTATGCCGACATCGAAGACGTGGTGCCGGCAGATGCGAATGAATTTGCAAAGACTGTTGTTGATCCTGTTCTTCGCCTGAAAGGTGACAATATCCCTGTATCGCTCATGTCGCTAAATGGTGCGGTTCCGACCAATACCAAGCGGCTGGAGAAGAAGGGTGCGCCAGGTAAGGTTCCTG
>CAZANF010000066.1:0-12039 GCA_964486425.1 uncultured Spirochaeta sp.
GCTCGGTTTATGGAATGAATCGTATGCACGGAAAATAGCCGCCCTGGAAGGCCTGGTCACCCCGGAGGCTGTCGCTGAGGAAGAAGAAAAGACTCAGCATAACATTCGGGCCCTGGTGCATGTAATGAAACAGCATCTTCCCGATGAGATTGCGCAATACGTGCACGTTGGTGCAACATCCGTTGACATTTTGGATACTGCAAATGCGTTGAAAATACGCGGCGCAGTCAGATCTGTCATTCTGCCCGAGTTGCTATCCCTTCAGCAAGAATTAATCACATTAGCACATACTCACGCTGCAACCGTGCAGGTCGGCCGGACTCACGGGCAATTTGCTGTGCCGGTTACCTTTGGATTTGCCATGGCCGAGTATGTCTCCCGTCTGGGAAAGGCAATTGTCGAGATTGATTTCAGATCCCGGGGCCTGCGGGGGAAAATTGCCGGTGCAGTCGGGGCATATAATGCCATAAGTATGGTATCCAAGGATCCTCAAGGTTTTGAGCAGCGTGTCCTGCAACGGCTTGATATTGAGCCGAGCGAACACTCCACACAGATGGTCGAACCCGAATATCTTACCCGCCTGATAGTTGAAATCAATATTGCTTTTGGAATAATTGCCAATCTGGCGGATGATCTGCGAAATCTGCAGCGCTCGGAGATTGATGAGGTGCGTGAACATTTCGGCCAATCGCAGGTCGGCTCATCTACCATGCCGCAAAAGCGTAACCCGTGGAACAGCGAACATGTTAAGAGCCTGTGGAAGGCTTTTGCACCTCGAGTGATGACGGTATTTATGGATCAAATTTCAGAACATCAAAGGGATTTGAGCAACTCCGCCAGCGGCCGTTTTATAACCGATTACCTGGCAGGTTTTACCGCAGCCGTATGCCGCATGCACAAGGTTGTTTCCGGCATCGCTGTGCACAAGGAAGGGATAGAACGCAATCTATCGGCTGCCGGGGATAGTTTGCTGGCTGAACCGGCCTATATCCTCCTGGCTCTTGGCGGCGTCAATCACGCTCATGAAGTAATTCGACAGGCAACCCTGAGACGCCAGGATACCGGCGAGTCTCTTATGCACATCCTGAAAGAAGATAGTGCAAGCTGGAATACTATCTCGCAGCGCCTGGAATCCCTGGGAATAGCTCCTGAAGATTTCTTTTCAGATCCTTCACAATATACGGGACGGGCTGCCGAAAAGGCCCGGGAGATAGCAGCGCGTCATGAAAAAATCATTGCAGAACTGCGTGACCGGCTGCAGGGATAACTATTTTCCTGCAGCAGGATTCGCAAGTACATAGAGAGCCAAAATACCAAAGGAGACCCTAATGGAGCCGTTACAGATCCAGGAATCACTCAGTTATGACGACGTACTCCTGCTTCCGTCATACAGCGACTTTCTGCCGCACGAGGCACAGATTGATACCGAAATTATGCCGGGCATCAGATTAAAAGTGCCTATTGTATCGGCCGCCATGGATACGGTTACCGAGGATCGACTGGCGATTGCATTGGCACTGCAGGGCGGAGCAGGGGTAATCCATCGCAATCTTACCCCCCGAGATCAGGCGCAGCAGGTAGCAAATGTAAAGCGTTACCTCAACTACATCATTGAAAAACCCCTCACGGTTCAGCCGGGTCAAACCATAGAGGATGTCTGGAATATAATGCAGGACAGCTCGGTATCGGGCCTTCCGGTCGTAGAGAATGAAAAGCTTGTCGGGATAATCACATCCCGCGATCTGCGCTTCTGCAAGGATTATAAGCTGCGGGTAAAGGATGTTATGACGCATAGCCCGGTTGTGGAAATCGGTACACCGGCAATAGAAAGCGCCCGCGACAAGTTCAATACCCATAAAATAGAGAAGCTCCCGGTTGTCGATAGCGAAGGACGCCTTACCGGCCTTATTACCGTCAAGGATATGGAAAAGCACGATAAGTATCCGCTGGCCGCTACCGACGATGCCGGGCGTCTGCTGGTGGGGGCGGCAATCTCTCCGGTGGATCTGGATCGCCGGCTTCCGCTGCTGCAGCAAGCCCGTGTGGACTTTGTTGTACTGGATACTGCGCACGGAGAAAGCAAAAACGTAGTCGATGCAATTAAGACTATCAAGGAGAAATATGACATACCGGTAATCGGCGGAAATGTTGCAACCGCCGAAGGAGCCGAACGGCTGATCCGTGCCGGTGCAGATGCAATAAAGGTCGGGGTTGGGCCCGGCTCTATCTGCACCACTCGTATCGTTGCCGGAATCGGGGTCGCCCAGTTTTCAGCGGTTCTGGCCGCCTGCAGTGTTGCCAAACAGCACGGAATCCCGGTAATTGCCGACGGCGGAATCAAGTACAGCGGGGATATCGTAAAGGCGATCGGAGCAGGAGCCGCAGCGGTAATGATCGGCAACCTCTTTGCCGGCATGAAGGAGAGTCCTGGCCGGGAGATCATATATGAGGGCCGCATTTTCAAGGCGTACCGTGGCATGGGATCCATCAGTGCTATCCGAAAAGGATCCGGCGACAGATATCAGATGAACCCGGGGGATGAGCCGGTACCCGAAGGAGTTGAGGGTCGTGTACCGTATAAAGGTGAGCTGGCGCCCTACGTTCATCAGCTGGTTACCGGTTTGAAGAAAGGTATGGGATATACCGGTTGTCGAAATCTGAATGAATTGCGGAATTATGGAAAGTTCGTTAGACTCACTGCGGCCGGTATGAGGGAAAGCCATGCGCATGATGTGGTAATAACCCAGGAACCGCCGAACTACTCACGTTAAGGACAGAAACTGTGAATTTAGTTGTAATTGGAACCCAATGGGGCGATGAAGGCAAAGGCAAGATTGTCGACTTTCTTTCAGAACAAGCAGCAGGGATTATTCGATATTCCGGCGGTGCTAATGCCGGTCACACCATTGTACGCGGGGAGACTACATACAAACTGCACCTAATCCCCTCCGGGGTCATCTATCCGCATACTGAAGTGGTGCTTGGTACCGGTATGGTCATCGACCTGGAGTCGTTGAAAAAAGAATTATCCACACTTTCCGAACAAGGGGTTGAGTGGCGCGGCCGTTTGTTCATCTCGGATCGGGCGCACATCGTCCTGCCTTCCTACAAGCGAATGGATGTTGAAATCGATAAAAACCGTGCCCGCCCGATCGGTACCACCGGACGCGGCATCGGAGTGACCTATGCCAAAAAGGCAGCACGGGACGGTTTTCGTATTGCTGATCTGTTGAGTCCTTCCGCCGAGGTGTGGATTAATGAGCTGGATGAGGAGGACACACAGTATGTCAAGGATATGCGGGAGTTTATACGACCGCTGGTTATCGACCTCACCGAATACAACATTAGCCTGAGCGGCAAGAAAGTCCTTCTGGAGGGTGCTCAGGGGGCTCTGCTGGACCTGGATACCGGTACCTACCCCTTTGTGTCATCCGGCATAAGCAGTGCAGCCGGTGCGGCTGTCGGCAGCGGATTCGGTCCGCGTGCAATCGACGGGGTTCTTGGTGTATGCAAGGCATATTCAACCCGCGTCGGAAATGGACCGTTTCCCAGTCAGTTTAATCCCGACACCGAGGGAGAACTGGAAGCGCAGGTACGCGAGATCGGTCGCGAATACGGGGTGACTACAGGACGGGTGCGCCGCTGCGGGTATCTTGATCTGGTGGCACTGCGTTACGCCTGCCGCGTGAACTCGGTTGATCAGCTTGCCTTGACTCACATGGACGTATACGACAGCCTCGAGAAGCTGCAGGTCTGTATCGGGTACGAGATTAACGGTGAGCGAGTCGACTATTTTCCTGCGGATGTAACCGCCCTTGAGAATGCCAAACCGGTGAACACCTCACTTCCCGGATGGCAGACCCCGCTGGGCGAGATTCGCAGCTTTGAGGATCTCCCGGCTAATGCAAAACGATACATTGCCTTTATAGAGGATTATATCCAGACCCCTGTTTCCATTGTTTCGGTCGGATATGAACAGCAGCAGACAATCGTACGCAGGAACCCATGGACAAAATACTGATTCTTGACTACGGCAGTCAGACCACGCAGCTGATTGGTCGGCGGATACGCGAGTTCGGGGTATTCTCGGAGATTATCCCGGGAAACACCCCGCTTGCCGATGAATTACTGGTAGGGGTGAAGGGAATAATCCTGTCCGGCTCACCGCATTCGGTAAATGACGATGGATCGCCGGAACCTGATTCACGGGTTTACCAGCTGGCGGCAGAAGGCCTTCCGGTGCTTGGCATCTGCTACGGCCTTCAGCGTATGACCCAGATGTCCGGCGGACGTGTTCAGGCCAGTGATCACCGTGAATTCGGGCGGTCACGTATTCAGTATAAACAATCACACCCGCTGTTCGCCGGTATTCCCGAGGGGTTTATCAGCTGGATGAGTCATGGCGATTCCATTATCGAAGCAGGGAAGGGTTTCAGCATTGTGGCTGAGAGCGAGAACGGCATTCCTGCCTGTCTGGCTTTCCCGGAACAGAACATGGTGGGAATCCAGTTTCATCCGGAGGTCTCTCACTGTGAGTACGGCATAGATATCCTTAAAAACTTTGCTGTCGGAATCTGCGGAGCACAGGCCGATTGGTCGCTTGACCGCATACTCGAGGATATAACCGAAGATATTCAGCGCACCACCGCCGGTAAGCCGGTCCTCCTGCTGATATCCGGCGGGGTAGACTCAACCGTGGTTGCAGGGCTGCTGCTGCGAGCCCTTGATCCGGACCAGGTTCATTTGATGTACATAGATACCGGTCTCATGCGTCTGAACGAGACCGAAGAGGTGGTCAGGACACTGCAGGGACTTGGAGCCACGCATATCCATGTAGTGGATGCCCGGGACCGGTTTCTCGAACCCCTTAGCGGGGTTAGCGACCCCGAACAGAAACGCCGTATTATCGGTGATGCCTTCATCGATATCCAGCAGCAGGAACTCACCGACCGTAATGTACCTGCCGATGCCTTCCTGGCGCAGGGAACCCTTTATACCGATCTGATCGAGTCCGGAAAAGGTGTCGGATCTCATGCAGCCGTAATTAAAAGCCATCATAATGTAGGTTCACCGTTGGTAATTGCCAAACGGGAGGCCGGGCTTGTTATTGAACCCCTTGCTTCGCTGTACAAGGACGAGGTTCGTGCTATCGGGACTAAAATAGGCATTGATGCCTCGGTCGTATCACGTCATCCCTTTCCCGGGCCAGGTCTGGCAATACGCATTCCGGGCGAAATTACCCGCGAAAAAATCGCTGTTCTGCAGCAGGCCGACGATATCTTCATTCGTGAACTGAAGGCCAGGGGACTGTACGACGAGATCTGGCAGGCTTTTTCGGTTCTGCTTCCGGTTCGTTCCGTCGGTGTTGCCGGTGATGCTCGCGAATACGGATATGTCCTTGCCTTGCGTGCTATTATCAGCCGCGACGGCATGACTGCAGATGTATACCCGATGCCCTATGAACATCTGCTCGAGATATCCGCGCGAATAACCAACCAGGTTCGTCAGGTTGGCCGAGTTGTGTATGACGTAAGCAGTAAACCCCCGGCAACGATTGAGTGGGAATAGCGGCTGCCGAATTCCTGATGGTTGGGTATATCGATGTACTCAAGTCTCCAGGTAATCATCCAGGAGCTGCAGCATTGATTCGGGAACCTCGGTAAATTCCATGCCGATTTCATATTCGCCGTTTTCGGTTGGTTCACATCGGGTGACAATGCCCTCGCCGCGAATCTCGGGGTCGGTTTGATCAGGATCGAGTTTGACCATGAAGAACATACGTGTGTACAGCTCAATCGGCACAGCGGTAATAAAACCGATACCATTCGTGCTTATGTCCTTGCTCTCTGCGTTCACAAATGTCTCCCGAGCAAACTCGAGTTCTACCAGCTGGTTGATTTGATATCGGGGTGACTGCCGGCGTTCCGTTTCCATGATATGCATCATATGCTATTGCTGATAAATATGCAAAGGATTTAGTTTTAATTGCCTTACTTCACCCGTGCCGCCGGAAGCACGGGTGAAATGAAAGACGACTATCGCTTTTTGAAAAAAGCCAGAAAAACTCCGGCGACAACAGCCGCACCACCGCCGATGAGGTACCACATAGTAGTATCACTGAACCGGCCGGTTAATTCCTCAACCATCTGGTCGCCAACCGCTTGCGATGCCTGGAACCCGAAATACAGTAAAACTGCTCCGACAATGACTAATACAATTCCGATAATCCTGGTAGTGCTCATCATGCTTCTCCATTATTCACATATTATTAACTATAATCTCAGCATTATGCTTCCAGGAGTCAAGCAGTATCGACTACCGGACTGGTACATGCCGACTCAACAGCCCGAATACCGTCAACCGCCGCGCTAACTATTCCACCCGCATAGCCGGCCCCTTCACCGACAGGAAGCAGATTGTCGTGGCTTATCGAAAAACCCCTGGCATCTCTGAGTATGCGCAGGGGAGAGGAAGTCCTCGTCTCGTGTCCGATTAGTACTGCATCGGGATGAATGAAAGATTTCACTCTGCTCCAGCTGGAAAAGCCGGACAAAAGGCCTTGAACTACCTCGTCGGGGAGGGTTTGCTGTAGATTACCGGGGGCGAGTTCCATACGAAAACTGGATTCAATCCCGCCGCGGCTGGCTTTATTGCATCGAAAATCCTCGAGTCGCTGGAAAACCGCCCCGTATCCAGCTGCATTATAATGCTGCTGTTCCAGATTTCGCTGATACCTCAGTCCATCCATTAAATCCGAACCATAATCCCGCGGCCCGACAGCGACAACAATGGCCGAGTTTGCAAAACGGCCGTCACGTGCACTATTGCTCATGCCATTGACAAGAGAACAGCCATGTTCACTGGCTGCGCTTACGACCTCACCGCCCGGACACATACAGAAGCTGAACACCCCCCGGTCTTCGCCGCCGCTTCGAAAGCTGTGTGAAAAACGATAGGATGCAGTCGGCAGTTTCGGGTTGTCCCAGTGCGGTCCGTACTGCATTCGCTGAATGAGTTCCTGGGGATGCTGGATCCGGGTACCAACGGCAAAGGATTTAGTCGCCAGCGCGGTACCCTTTCGATGCAACAGTGCATAGGTATCCCGCGCACTGTGTCCGGTGGCTAAAAAAACCAGCCCGACCGGCAGTCGTTCGCCTCCGGATAGAATCAGCTCGGTTATGCTCCCGTCCCGCTCAACCCAGTCGGTCAGACGGGTTTCAAAGCGGAATACCCCGCCAAGCTGCTCGATTTTCCGGCGAAGGTTGGCAACAACCGTCACCAGCAGATCGGTTCCAATATGCGGCTTGTAATCATACAGGATTTCCGGTGGAGCACCGGCAGCCACCAGTTCCTTGAAAACTGTATGTATTCGAGGATTCTGAATCCTTGTGGTAAGTTTGCCGTCCGAGAAGGTTCCGGCACCGCCCTCGCCGAACTGCATGTTGGAATCCTCGTTCAGCACGGCATCAGTCCAGAAACGCTGAACATCAATGCTGCGTTGATCCACTTTTTTGCCGCGTTCAATGATTACCGGATTGAAACCCATCCGGGCAAGCGAAAGCGCCGCAAACAAACCGCCCGGTCCCGCACCAATCACCGCAACCCGACCGGAAACCGGAATCGGTCTGCGAAACACCTCCGGTTCAGAGATCACCGCTGCAACCCCGGCCGCTTCACGTGAAAGCGCCCCATCATACTCAATCTCGACCTGATACAGATAATGAATATCGTTTTTGCGGCGGCTGTCCAGGGAGCGCTTCAGAATCCGGTACGAAACTATTCCGTTCCGGGCAAATCCTTTTTTGATAATCCGGCTATACAGTGCTTCTGTCTGATCTTCCTGGAAGGGTATTTTGATTCCGGCAATATGATACAGCATAAGGGTAGGATACTACGCAGTCTCCAGCCGCCGCGTCAAGATCAGGAGCGGAGCGGTATTCCTGGTCGCATGCGCCAGTGGTATGCACAGTCCTTGGAGCAGGTTGATCCTGTAATCTCATCCCGGCGGCACTTCATGCACACATAGCCTTCCTGCCCGCAGCGAATACAGGCAATCTTGTCCCGGGCAGGATCCCCGCGGTGAGGGCACAGACCAATATCCGGTGTCGGCTGCAGGTCCTGGCCAACCGCAACACGATAATCGAACACGAAGCAATCCCCTTCGAAATTCTTGTGCGGATGTAATTCAAGATAGCGAAGAATACCACCTTTGAGCTGCCATACATTGTGATAGCCCCGGTTATGAAGCTCGGCTATTCCTTTATGACAGCGTATTCCACCGGTACAGAAGATCATATTCATAGAAGTTTCGCGTATCTATCAGTATTGAGTCCTCATCCTCCATCATTCTGTCCCATTCATCCAGGGCAGCTGGAGATGGTGCAGCACTGGTTGTATTCAAGCCTTCTGCCGCAGCAGGATGTGTTAGCAGATGATTCTTGATTTCAGATAGAGCAATTAGTACCTTCAGCTACGTAAGGGAGGATCACAATGGCGGAATATGATGAAGACTTTATTGAAATGCGCAAGCAGGATCTCATGCGCATGCAGAAGGAGCTGCAGAACACTCTTCAGATGGAAACAGAGGATTTTAATCAGCTCATGACAGAAATCTCGACCAAAGATGCCCCGGAAGTTGCCAAGGAGCTTATGGACAATCGCTCACTTGGCCAGGTTGAGGTGATCGATCGGGAACGTATCAGGAGTATTGCCTCGGCGCTGTATCGAATTGAACACGGTGACTACGGCGTGTGTATAAGCTGCGGCGCGCAGATAGCACCCGAACGGCTGAAAATAAAACCCGACGCAGCCTTTTGCATATCCTGCAGGGAACGAAGCGAACTTGGCTAAACCTGAAGCCGCAGTCTTCTGCTGTCGGCTTGTATTATCCTGCATCCCAGCACGGCTGATACCTCGTCCATCCGCTGGGCAATCCAGCTGATATCCCCGGGGACTGGATCATTGAGCTGCAGCCGACGAATGCGGAAGGGGGTTATTGTCATCCCTTCCAGCTTCCCGGAATCAGTTTGAATCTCCGGAAAATATGCCAGGGATACATCCGGCCGGTACTCCTCATGTCCGGGAATGCCCTCATAGTCGTTTAAAAAATCACCGCATCCGTATATGATCAGCTTATCGTTATAGACCTCGATACCCTTGGGATGGTGAGATGAATGTCCATACACCAGATCAATACCCGCGTCATCAATCAAAGCCCTGGCAAATCTTTGGTGCGATTCATCAATCTCGTATCCCCAGTTTCCTCCCCAATGTATCGAATAGATGGCTATATCGCCGGTCCCTTTATACATCCCGATTCTCTTTTTGATTCGCTGTACCTCTCGTGAATCAAATGAGGGAATCACTTGTATTCCGGCTGTGTACCTGCCGGCCTGCCATTCACCGGGAACACCGCTGGATTGATGGGCCTCTGCGAATACCAGTATTCTTGCGGGTTCGTTATTCTCTGTGCAATCCAGAATCGCCGGCTCCTGAGCCTCTGACAGTTTTCGGCCGGCGCCGACGCTTTTGATATCAGCCTCCTGCAATACATCCAGGGTCTCATGCAATCCGGCTGTTCCCCAATCCAGGACATGGTTGTTTGCAAGAACCGCACAATCTATACCGGCTGAGATTAGCATCCGGATATTATCCGGATGCATCCGGTAATGAATGCCCTTGCGGGAATCATATTCGCTGCCGGCGGTAATGCTTGTTTCCAGGTTAATAATCCGTATCTTCGGGGATTGAAATTGCAGCTCCGCTAAACTGGTTCCCCAGACATAGGAATGATCCACCGGCCGGGTAATCCTTCCGCTGTTGTGTTCTGCTAATTCCACATAATGCCCGGCATCCTTGATATATGGTTCATGCAGATCAGGCGGAGACGAAGAGGGAAGGATTTGATCAATACCGCGACCCGTCATTAGATCACCGGCAAGAAAAAGCTTAATAGTGCTCATATGGAAAATCTATGAAAAAACACGCCGCAACGTAAACCGGCAAGCGCATATTCTACATGCTATGAAACCTGGGCTCCGGCGGCAATCTCCGAACTGAAACGAAAACTGATCTTCGGGTTATCCTGGATTATTGACTGCAGCATCCATTGTGATTCGGCCAGGTATACCGGCTGGTTATCCTTATCCCATGCAATCTGTCGCTCACGATACTGCATGAAGTCCTCGAGATCCTTTTTGTTCTCGGCGGTTACCCAGCACGCCTTATAGTACGGCAGCGGCTTGAATTGACTGCTGGCATTGTACTCAGCTGACAAACGATGCTGAATTACCTCAAACTGCAGATCCCCGACAGTACCGACGATAAGGCGATTCCCGATCCGCTGGGTAAAGAGCTGCGCCACACCCTCTTCGGTAAGCTGGGTAATCCCTTTTCGCAGCTGTTTGTCGCGCATGGGGTCGGCATTAATCAGCTCCTTGAAGATAGAAGGTGAAAATACAGGTATGCCGGTAAAGGTAAACTGTTCACCTTCCGTAAGGGTGTCGCCGATCTTCAGATCGCCGCGGTCATATAAGCCGACCACATCTCCAGGAAATGCCTCGTCGATAATCTCTTTTTTCTGGGCCATAAAGCTGTATGGAGTAGAAAACCGGATCTGCTTGCCGGTACGCACATGGGTAAAGGCCTTGGAGCGCTCAAAGCGCCCTGAACATACACGAAGAAACGCAATCCGGTCACGATGGCGCGGATCAAGGTTGGCGTGTATCTTGAAAATGAAACCGCTGAATTTATCCTCTTCAGGTGCTATATCACGAACATCCGTAGGTCGCGGAACCGGCGACGGGGATATCTCGACAAAGGTCTCAAGCAGCTCCCGGACACCGAAATTGTTCAATGCACTGCCGAAGAAAACCGGAGCTGTCCGTGCGGCGCGATAATCCCCTAACGAGAAATCCTCATACACCCCTTCAATCAGCCCGACATCCTCACGCAGCTGATTTGCATCCATCTCTCCAACCTCTGCATCCAGATCGCTGCTGTCCAAATCAGCAATGAGTAGGCGATCGTTCTCTACCATGGTCTTGCCGGGATTGAAGAGATACAGATTCTGCTCGAACAGGTTGTATACCCCCTTGAATCTCTGTCCCATATTGATGGGCCAGGTGAGCGGGCGCACCTGGATATTCAGCATCTCTTCAAGCTCGTCCATCAATTCAAAGGGAGGACGTCCCTCACGGTCAAGCTTGTTCACAAAGACAATCACCGGTGTATCGCGCATTCGACAGACTTCCATAAGCCGCTTGGTCTGTTCCTCGACCCCTTTTGCACTGTCAATAACCAGGATTACGCTGTCGACCGCTGTGAGTGTTCGATAGGTATCCTCAGCAAAATCCTTATGGCCCGGGGTATCCAGTATGTTAATCAGCTTGCCACCATATTCGAATGTCATGACCGAGGTGGCCACGGAGATTCCACGCTGCTTTTCTATTTCAAGAAAATCGGAGGTTGCAGTTCTGTCTATTTTGTTGGATTTAACCGCACCGGCTTCCCGAATGCGACCGCCAAATAGCAGCAGCTTTTCGGTAAGGGTAGTTTTTCCGGCGTCCGGATGGCTGATAATTGCAAAGGTGCGTCGTTTCTCTATTTCCTGATACATCACGAATTGGTAGCATGATTTGGGTAGAGTAGTCAAACCAAGCAGCGGCTGGTACATTCGCAAACTGCTTGACGGGACGGAATTGATATAGGCACTTTTCAAGTATACAAGATTGATCAGGAGGCACCAGTGACAAGTAAATCTGTGCAGACACAGTTGGAGGAGCTCAAGAATGAGTATGATCAACTGAGACGCGTGATAGCCGCCGACGAGCGAAAATTACAGGAAGACAAGAACCGGGCGGAATATCTGCATGAGAGCATTAACGAACTGACGCGGCTGACCGAGGAGGCGCCGGAAGGTGCGTAATGCGGCAAACAAAAAAGCCGCCTGTGTCGGGGCGGCTTTCCGGAGTAAAACCCGGTATAAAACTGGAGGTGGCGGGAGTCGAACCCGCGTCCTATGACGGCCGCTGCAGACGT
>CAZANF010000067.1:0-9539 GCA_964486425.1 uncultured Spirochaeta sp.
TTCAGCGGGGAGGAATGATTCCTCCCCCGATATCCGGCTTCAAGAACTAGTACCAAATACATGTCACAGGGAGGATGCTATGAATGCACTGCTAATCATCGATGTCCAGAATGATTTTTGCCCCGGGGGGGCACTGGCGATACCAGGAGGAGACAGCATTATTCCGGTTATCAACCAGATCGCCCCACGGTTTGATCTCACGGTCGCAACCAAGGACTGGCATCCCTCCGGTCATGTTTCATTTGCAGACAGCCATCCCGGCAGCTCCGTATTCGATACGATTTCCGTCCACGGGATAGAGCAGATGCTGTGGCCGATACACTGCGTACAGGGAAAAAAAGGTGCCGAGTTCCACTCGCAGCTGCGGCATGAACCAATCAATATCATCCTGCACAAGGGAGTTCACAAGCAGCTGGATTCTTACTCTGCATTTTTCGAGAACGACGGATCCACGGCGACCGGGCTGGAATCACTGCTGAAGGGGCTCGGTGTCGAGCAGGTGTTTATCTGCGGTCTGGCCGAGGACGTGTGTGTCTTTCATACTGCGGTTGATGCTCAGAATCGAGGATTCATTACAACCGTAATCAGCGATGCTACCGCGCCTGCCGATACCCCGGAGGGATTGGCAGAACGAACCCGTTCGGAGCGCAAGGCCCTGGGGATTCGCACGAAAACTGCAGATGAAATAATGAAGGAATTAGGAACGGCACACTTATGAGCATTCAGCCCTACAACCTCAATTTGACATCCGGATTATTCACCGATTTTTATGAACTGACCATGATGCAGGGGTATCTTGAGCAGCAGCACAACCCCCCGGCGGTATTCGATTTCTTCTTTCGACGTCCCCCGTTTGATGGAGGATATGCCGTGTTCGCCGGGCTTCAGACCGTACTGCAGGCTTTATCACACCTGCATTTCAATGATGAGGAGCTGGAATACCTCCGGTCAACCGGACAGTTTCACGACAGTTTTCTGAAATATCTCAAGAATTACCGGTTCTCCGGGACCATCTACAGTATGCCCGAGGGGAGTCTGGTATTTCCGCGTGAACCTATACTGCGCGTGCATGCCCCGCTGGCCGAGGCACAGCTTATTGAAAGCCTGCTGCTGAATGTCCTGAACTTTCAGACCTTGATCGCAACCAAAGCCGCCCGAATGAGAGAATCGGCGCAGGAAGGCCCGATCCTGGAATTCGGATTGCGTCGGGCCCAGGGTCCGGATGGGGGTCTTACCGCCAGCAGGGCGGCATATATCGGCGGAGTCGGAGCAACAAGCAACACCCTTGCCGGCAAGGTATTCGGCATACCGGTGCGCGGCACTATGGCCCACTCATGGGTTATGGCATTCGATAACGAGGAGGAGGCCTTCCGGGCATATGCCGATCTGTACCCGGACAGCAGCATCTTTCTCATCGACACCTATGACACACTCAAGAGCGGCTTGCCGGCTGCAATGAAGGTCGGAGCGGAACTGACGGCGAAAGGCCATAACTGGGGTGTTCGCCTGGACAGTGGCGACCTCGCCTACCTGAGTCAGGAGGTACGAGCACGGCTGGATGACAATAACCTGCCCGATGTAAAGATAGTGGTCTCCAACGAGCTGAATGAGCATGTTATCCATCAACTGGTAACCGATAACGCCCCGATTGATTCCTGGGGTGTAGGTACCCACATGGTTACCGGCGAGAGTGATCCAAGTCTGACCGGGGTATTCAAGCTGGCGGCGAAAAAGCCGATCGAGGGAAATGGCTTTACCCCTGTTCTGAAGCTTTCAAATAATCCGGAGAAGACAACCGATCCGGGGATCAAGCAGGTATACCGGTACAAGGACCGCAACGGACTGATGCTGGCGGATCTGATTGCGCTGGAATCCGAGACCATTCCATCTCAAGGGAAAATCCGTTTGCATCACCCGCTGGTAACCTATGGGGTTTATGATCTATGTGATTATGCGCAGAGAACGCCCCTGCTGGAAAAGGTGCTGGATAACGGTGAGATGTGCAAGGCTGAAATTCCGCTGGAAGAGATTCAGGCTCATGCCTTACGTGAAATGAAAAATCTTCATCCCACCCACAAGCGGCTGTTGAATCCGCATACCTATAAGGTTTCCTTCTCCACAGATCTGTATAATCTGAAACAGAAAATGACGGAGGAGTACATGAAGGAGTAGCTGCCGGAGATTCCTGCCCGCCGGCGGCAGTTTACCTTCTGTTGGCGGCTGTTTACCTTCTGTTGGCGGCTGTTTACCTTCTGTTGGCGGCAGTTTACCTTCTGTTGGCGGCTGTTTTCCTTTTACCGGCGGCAGTTTTGACCGCTGCCGCCATAATCCTGTCATTTCCCGCGCAGGTTCCCGGCAAATACAACCGGTTCCGCTGCCTTGAGCTGAAGTACCAGATTCGTCCCATCCATACGCGGCGGGTTTGGGATACGGTCTGAAACAGCAACCGTATTCAAACCCTCAACAGAGGTCAGACCGATCTCCGCGACCGGAATCTCCAGCGAACGGGATTCGGAGGCGCGATTCAGCACACTGATTACCGTACGGTCTTTTGTGAAGCGCGACAGGACCAGGGTTTCGTCATCTGCATACAGGCAGCGCAGTGAACCGAAATGCAGGGCGGGTTCGGACTGTTTTAATCGGCTCAGGGAGCGATACAGAGTCAGAAATTCCTGCTTCCAGTCGGATTGCTCCCATCGCATCGGATACCGGCAGCCCTCCACCGTCTCCACCGTTCCGGGAATTCCAATCTCGTCGCCGTAGTAGATATTCATGGTGCCGGGCAGGGTATAGAGGATAGCAATAATCCCGCGGTACACATCCATATTGAACAGTGATTCGAGGTTATGCAGCCTCCATATATCATGACTGTCGAGCAGATTGAACTGCACCCATGTCAGCTGATTAGGGATCCTACCGAAATGCTGCTGCATTTGCTGCCAGGCAAGATCACCGCCGATCGGCTTGATGCGGCGATGGGGGTCTTCATCCGGAGTCATAAACCTGTCCATTGCACCAATAAAGCGCCGCAGGGGACGTCCGGAAGCAAAATAATTCATAGCAGTATCCCACTGGTCACCTTGCAGATAGCGCTCGGCATCCTCCCAGTGCTCTCCAACAATATATGCCTCCGGGTTTTCATCCTTGATCGCCTGCCGGCACAGTTTCCATACCTGATGAGAGAGATTGTCCGTACCGTGGTTGCCGGTATGATTCCCCACGTCGAACCGCCACCCGTCGATCTGAAAGGGTTTTTGCAGATAATAACGGACCAGGCTGCGGGTACCGGTATACAGCACCTCCTGCAGCTCCGGAGAACCGTGGTTCAACTGCGGCAGGGTATCAAACCCCTCCCACCCCGAAAAGGAACCATCCTCATTCCAGTAATAATAGCTGTGCTCCCTGCTCCCGGGATTGGCCAGGGCTGTCTTCAGCCATTCATGCTCCACCCCGGTATGATTGATACTGACATCAACAATTACCTTCATATTGCGGGAATGTGCTGCCTCAACCAGGCTGACAAGGGCATCATCTCCGCCAAGGTGTTCATCGACATGAAAATAATCTATGCAGTCATAGCGGTGGGTGGTCTTGCCGAGGAAAATAGGGTTCGGATATATCGCTGACACCCCTATCTGCTGCAGATAATTCAGCTGTTGTTCGATTCCGGTCCGATCGCCACCGTAGAAATCAAGACAGTGATCCTGAGCATATTAGCGCGGGGGGTCATCCCAGTCGGCCCGGATGGTCGGGTGCCCGTCAAAAACGTATTCGTTATCCTCGACCGAGTTGTCAGGGTTGCCGGCAGCAAAGCGGTCGGGAAAAATCTGGTAAAACACACTGCGCGCTACCCATTGCGGGACAGCAGTGTCGGGAAAAATAACAAAATTGTAATCATCATCCTGATGATATTCAGTTACTCCAGCTCGTGTATAGAAAAAGAACTGATCATTGAACTCGGCAACAAACGAATACTCAAGAACCGGTTGATTCATCTCGACCTGCAAACGGAAATATATAAAACCATTCTCCTCCCCCGAGGACTGCATCTCATACATCCGCTCTCTGCCGTTCAACAGCATCTTCAGCGAGATACGCAAAAGTTCAGGATTGGGAAAACATCGCAGGGAGATTGTTATCGTATCTCCGGCTTTGGGAAAGGGATCTGAAACAAAATCGAAATTGACATCCGACCAGATGCTTTCAGCCCAGTCGCGGCGTGCGGGTACGGGGTTTGACATTGCACTCTCCTATGTGTTGTCTATTATGGACAACTCAATTGATTGTTTCAAGTAGTCTGTTCGATTTGTGCAACTGCTGTTACAATTAGTCCATGGGTGAAAAGCCTCGCATACTTGTGATTGACAACTGCCCCAGCAGCACTGAAACCCTGAGCAAATTGTTTCAAGAACAAGGATATCATACCCTTATAGCTCACAACGGAGAGGACGGCATCCTCCATGCCGTCTCCGACCTGCCCGACCTTATTCTCCTGGATATCGACATACCTGATTTGGACGGGTTTGAAATCTGTGCAAGATTAAAAAAACATGCACAAACCGTTGATATACCGGTACTTTTTTTAAGCGGCCTCACAGATGTCGAACACAAGGTAAAGGCATTTCAATGCGGTGGTATCGACTACATAACCAAGCCCTATCATATGGAAGAGGTTATCGTACGTGTAAAGGCTCAGCTGCAGCTGCTTGAGTCCCGGCGCAGCATGGAGCAAGCCAAGAAGATGATCGAGGAATGGAGCGCTACCCTGGAGCAGCATGTTACAGATCGAACTCGTGAGATAATGCGTAATGAACGTCGCCTGCATTATCTGGCGATGCACGACACACTCACCCTGCTGCCGAATCGAAATGCCATGCATGAAGCTCTTTCCAGGATTACCGAATCCGGTGAGGATTCCAAGGCTGCCGTACTCTATCTGGATTTATCCGGCTTTGATGACATCAGCAGGACATTCGGACAGAATACCGCCGATGAATTGATTCAACAGGCTGCAAAACGGCTGCAGGAATATGTAGACGAGTGGCACGATACCAATGTTGTCAACGCTGCGTTGTATCGCGCAGGAGAGGATGAGTTTGTACTCCTGCTGGAGGATATTGATGGTGAAGCCATGGTTATTCAATCCGGTGAGGCTCTGCTGGCAGGTATGCAGGAATCCTTCTCGGTGGAAGATTCCCTGTTATATGTGCCGCCGCGAGTAGGTTTCACCATTTTTCCGGATGACGGAAACCGCAAAGAGATTCTTTTGCAGAATGCACAGATGGCCGTGGACGATGCCAAACGCCATGTGGACGCTCCTTATCGAATCCGCCGGTTTCATCCAGGATTGGCACAAGCGGCCCGCGAACGGATGGACCGAATACAGGCATTACGATCCGCAGTTCATCTAGGCGATCTGTATCTGGAGTATCAGCCCAAAATAGATATGCAAAGCAGACGTATTGTCGGAGCAGAGGCACTGGTTCGCTGGAAACCCGATGGAGAGACCCCTCTTCCTCCGTCGGTGTTTATACCGATAGCCGAGGAGACGGGGATTATACACGATCTCGGACAACTGGTACTTGAACAGATCTGCCGCCAGATTGCCGAATGGAAGGCACTCGGTTTTACCATTCCGCCGATCGCAGTCAACATCTCTCCGCTTCAGCTTAATGAGTATAATTTTCCGAATAAATTCCTGAACACCCTTCAGGGCTTCGGACTTCCTGCCCGGCAGATTATCATAGAGATTACCGAGACAGCCTTCCTTCATGACCGGCAGCATTCCACAACCGTACTTCAACAGCTGCAAAATTCAGGAATCGCCATTCATCTGGATGATTTCGGCACCGGGTATTCATCATTCAGCTATTTAAGCGATCTGCCTCTGGATGCTGTCAAGATCGATAAATCATTTATCAACCGCTGCATATCATCAGAGCATGACGACCGCGAAGCGGCAGTTGGAAGAAAGGTAAATCATACAACCATTCTGGAGGGAATCATAACCCTGGCCCGGGGGCTGCATCTCAAATGCATTGCCGAGGGTGTTGAAACCCCTGAGCAGGCAGCCCTGCTGCAGTCACTGCAGTGCAATATGGCCCAGGGGTTCTATTATTTCCGTCCAATGCCCCCCCGGCAGATGCAAACTTTATGGTAAACTGGTATAATACCGTTATGTCAAACCTGGAGAGTAATCTGAAGGAATCGACTATCCTGCTGGTAGATGATAACCGGCAGAATTTGAGCCTTCTGTACCGTATACTGAGCGCCCAGGGGTTTCGTGTTCTCATTGCACAGGATGCGATTTCCGCTAAATCAATTATTCACGAGGAACAACCGGACCTGATCCTGCTGGATGTTATGCTGCCGGATCAGTCGGGTTTCGATGTATGCAACGAACTCAAGCAGGACCCCCGGACAGCCGACATCCGTGTGTTGTTTGTAAGCGCTCTATCAGAAGTCGAGGACATCCTGGGCGGATTTCAAGCCGGTGGGGTCGATTATATAACCAAACCCTTTCATATAGATGAGGTCCTGGCAAGAATCACAACCCATTTAACACTGGTTCACCAGCGCAAGATGCTGGAGCAGGTCAATCACACCAAAGATCGATTACTCTCCATAATTGCGCATGATATCCGCGGACCAATCGGCGGTTTCATCGGGGCATCCCAGGTTATTGAGCAGGGAGTAAAAAACGGCGACATGGAATCCCTGCTGGAGATTGGAAACGCGATAAAACGCAGTGCGGAGTCTACCCACGAGATGCTGGATGATCTGCTGGCCTGGGTTCGCGCACAGGAGAACAGTTACAAACCGAAGCCGGAAACTGTCCAGCTTGAGGAAATCGTCGATCGTGTTATCGGGGTGTTTTCCAATGCCCTGCAGCAAAAATCCCTGGAGGTAAAAAAAGAGGCTGTGAAAGATGCTCAGATTACGGCCGATCTGCAGATGCTTGAGACTATACTGCGAAACCTTGTAAGCAACGCAATAAAATTCTGCAATACAGGCGACACGATCACGGTGCAATACTCTGCAGATACAGTAAATCACTATATCTGCATCTGTGATACCGGGATTGGTATGGACCAGGAACAGCAGCAAAAAATTTTCCGGGCAGATGCGGGCAATCGGCGCCGGGGGACCTTTGGTGAATCCAGCTCGGGATATGGCATACTTCTGGTAAAAGACTATATTGAGGCTCACCAGGGCCGGATTGAGGTACATGGATCACCGAACGAGGGGTCATGCTTCACTATTTGCCTTCCGAAGCAGCTATGAATCGCTATGCTGCAGCCGTGGCACATGCCGAAAGATTCAATGACTTTATCGATCTGAGTAATACCAGCTTCTCGGCATGCGGATGGAGACCGCCTCTGCCCGCCATTCGAAGAGGCTTTGAAAACTACCTGAATCACTCCGGCTACATTGCGGATCCTGCCGGATCTATCAGCGCGAGACAAGCCATTGCGGAGTATTACCGGAGACGGAAAATCAGTCTCTCGCCTGATGAGCTTATACTGACCGCAGGAACCTCAGAGGCGTTTTCCCTCATAGTGCTGTCCGCCACCGAACCAGGCGACACCGTATTGCTGCCCCTGCCCGGCTACCCCCTTTTTGAGGATATTCTGCGAATGCATAACCGTCTGCCACGTTTCTACCCACTGCTGTACAACCACGACGGATGGTACCTCGATCCACACCTGCTCGAAGACAGTGTTGATACAAGGACACGCTTCATCATGCTCATCTCGCCGAACAATCCAACCGGATGGGTCATGAGTGGAGAAGAAATGCGAGCAGTACAGGAGGTCTGCCGGCGCAATTCAGCAGGACTCATCTGGGACGAGGTATTCGCAGAATATATGCATAGCAAAAAACCGGACTCGAACAGTCCATACGAATTGCTGTCTGGAGCAGAAGGGACGGAAATTGAGACCTTTCTTCTGGGAGGAATCTCGAAACCCTTTCTTGCACCGGAGTTGAAATGCGGTTGGGTAGCTGCACGCTGCAGCGATACAGTGCGGGAGGACATGCTGATCAAAAACGACCTTTTCCTGAGTATCAGCGGGCCCACCCAGCACTGCGTACCGGAGCTGCTCCAGCTGTCCCCTGCGCCCGCGGCAGAAGCAGCTGTGCATGCGGAACGGATGGCCCGACTGCTTCCAGAGATAATTCCATCCGGATGGAGAGTGATTCCACAGCAGGGCGGTATTCATGCCGTCGTAACCAGAGAGACATCCAGGAGTAATGGAAACGATGAGGATTTCTCGATACTGGCGGCAGAAACCCGGCATGTATCACTGCAGCCGGGCTATTTGTACGGCTTTGATGATCATCCTGCGGGCCGGAATCCGCACTGGGTTGTGTCCCTGCTGGTATCCGAAAAACAGCAGCAGGAGGCGTGGCGAAGGCTACGACTCATCGAAGCGAAAGCGGAATACTAACGCACACACTCCGAAAAAGCCAGCGGTAAGAAGCAGAACCAGCGTCGGACCCCATTGTCCCCACAGGCTCTGTATCCCGGCCTGCTCCGGGTCTTCCGGAAGATATAAAACCGACACGGAATCACCTGTCTGATATGAGGGATCCTGAGTCCCCCGGTCGGCGGTAAACTCACGCTCCTCACCATCCGCTGTGGTAAACTCAATAATCGGAAAATAGTGAATTCCACCACCGGGTTCCGTTCCAAAGGGTATCGAACGGTCGCTTTCATGAAAGTCTGAAACCACCCCGATTGTCGACTCCGCTCGCATCACAAATGATGCTGCCGATATTCCGGATATACCAGCTGCGACTGCCAATGCCAGCGCCAGCCCGGCAAATATCTTGCTTGCACTATGAGATATTTTCATATGAGTAATCTACTGCGGATTGCCGTTGGCGTCCACTTGTACAAAATGATCGTTCAGCAATTCGGCTTCTCCCTGGTAGGTATATGCGGTAAGCAGCCCCCCGGCGGCTATGCTGTAGTCCAGACAGCAGATATACGGAGTAATATACTGCGGTTTTCCGGTCAGCCAGTAATGTCCGACAAAGACCGGTATCGTATCGTTGTATCCGGGCACATGCTCCACAGCTTCTGCCGGAATACTGAACTCCGGGTTTGCAGCAGATGAAACAACACCGTGCGGAAAGGCCAGATCCTCAAGCCGAACCGGTGACTGCGCTGTGTGCAGGGCCGGCGGTTCGGGCATCCACCACCAGGAAACCCTCGTCCGGGTCCGCCGCGTTCCTTCCTTGTCAAGATAACTCATGCCCTCGGGAAGCTGGATCTCAACTCCCTTCAACAGATATTCAATCGCATAATAGGCATCGCTCCCGTAACGCGCACTCTCCTGCAGCAGCTCCGGAGTGAGACTATGTGTAACGGGGGTACGGCGCCGGATTATTTCAATACCCAGGGGATGCCACGCAGCATGTACGACCCGAATTTCAGGAAGTTCCAGGAACAGCGGCTGATCCATCATCCATGCCAGATAGCTTTTCAGTTCAGCAGGTGAATCGGCAAACTGCGCCAGTGTTTGTCTGCACTG
>CAZANF010000067.1:9639-12036 GCA_964486425.1 uncultured Spirochaeta sp.
CTCCTGCAGCAGCCCCTCCAGGGCGACTGCATGTCCATGTACATCTCCAATTATATCATAGCGCATGTGCAAATCTCCTCTTGACCATACATCTCCATGTGATTACTGTGGAGCATAATTTCAGTATCCTGCCACCATTTCAAGGAGGATAGAGTGCAGCTCGCATTCCTGCGAGGTACGTTCTGGCTATTATCAATACTCCAGCTGTCTTCACCGGCAGCTGTTCCTAATTTCTCGACAGGAATTATCGGTCTGTCGGTACAGGAACGTCCGTTGCGATATTACCGCTTCGGCAACGGCGATGTCCCCCTTGCAGTAGTAGCCACCATACATGCCGGTTACGAGGCTAACACTGCCGATGCGGTACATGGCCTTATACAGTACTACAGTAATAATCCTGAAGAATTAGATAAAGACCTTTCGCTGTATCTTGTACCGAATATCAATCCCGACGGCAAACTTCTGGAGACCCGGCATAATGCCAATGCCGTGGATTTGAATCGTAACTGGGATACCCCGGACTGGATGAAGGATATACCGGGAATCTGGAGCCTCCTGCGCGGTGAAGGCGGTTCGCATCCTTTTTCCGAGCCTGAATCAAGAGGGCTGCGTGATTTCCTGCTCAGGGTCCAGCAAGAACATCCTTGGTATCAAACCAGTATAATCTTTCTTCATTCACTGCGAGTTCCCCGAACGGAAATGGGTCGGTCGCCTCAAGGCCTTGTACAGCCGGCATATAAAAAAACGGGCGATGAGCGCAGGCTTCAGCAGGCCTCCCTGCAGGCTGCAGATGTCTTTGCAGATGCAGGGGGATATATTCGAATTGAATCCTGGATAGGCGACTATCCCACTCCCGGGGAGGCAATACACTGGGCTGCGCTGAACGGTATGATCGCATTTGATGTTGAGTTTCCTGTCGCCGAGCCCCTTACCCCGGCAGTGCCGCAGGGCAACCGTTACTTCTCGGGCTTTTTTTCCGGGATCCAGAGCCTCCTACAGGAACTGCGGGTCCTGGCTTCGCTTCAGCCACCCCTTCCCGCCGAATAAGACTAGAAGCTTGTCATACACAATCTGCACTGCAGCTGCATCACGGGATTTAACCGTAACCCTGGCAGCGTATCCGGCTTCCCGCGGGACTTCCGGATAGGAACCGATTTCAACCTCCGGGTGGGCGGTCTGCAAGGCTGTCAGATGATCTGCAAACACGGATTCATCATAGTCCGTATACACCGCGGCCGCAGATACCGGAGGCTGTGCCGGCAGGGCAGCAAATATCCTGTCGATCCTGCTGCGAAATGCCTGCGGTAATCCGGGCAGAATGCAGCAGTTCCGGCAGCGAAGCAGCGGCCAGTGAATATCATCATCAATCTCGACTACCGTCCCCTGCGGAATGAATGCCATACTTTTCACCGCCGGACTCAGATCTTCCCCGTACTGCCGCTGCAGAAAGCGCAGCATACGCGACTCCTCGGTCAGGGGTACACCAAAGGCGACGGCTACCGCCTCCATGGTTACGTCATCATGCGTCGGTCCAACGCCTCCGGAGGTGATCACCAGATTCTTTTCGGGGCTGAGATCACGCAGGGCGGATGCGATATCAGGTATGCTGTCGCCCAGCATACGCACCTCTCCGACTGTATATCCATACCGGGAGGCGGTCAGGAGACCATAATCCAGGTTAGTCTCCCGTACGGAACGCGACAGTACCTCGTCTCCAATAATCAGAAAAGCAATCTGTGTTCTGGCTGATTCTTCACTCATTATTTCATACTATAGCATGAAGCTATGCATCGGAACGAGCTTCCTGGGGATCAAACGCCATATCCGCCAGTAATCCCAGGATACTGTCCAGCACAAAGGCGACCCATGCTGCAGTAACAGCGCCTTCAAGGATAAACGGGATGTTATCCCGAACCAATCCGGCGACGATTGGTACTCCCAGCCCTCCGGCACCGACAACCGTACCAACCGTAGCCGTCCCGATATTGATGATTACCGATATTCGAATACCGGCCAGGATAACCCGGGCGGCAACAGGCAGCTCGACCCAGAAGAGCCGCTGCAGCGGCTTCATCCCCATGGCTTTGGCGGCTTCGTGAACATCCGGTGCTACGTTTTCAAGCCCGGCAATCGTGTTGGCCAAGACCGGCAGTAGACTGTACAGGATCAAGGCCAGCAAGGCCGGTCTGGTACCGAATCCAAGCAGAGGTACCGCAAGCACCAGAACCGCTACCGGTGGAAAGGTCTGTGCAATGGAGGCAGTATCCCGCACCAGGGGAAGAAAAGGCCGGCCGGCATGTCTGGTTACCAGTATTCCCAGTCCAAGGCCGATGCCCACCGCACAGGCACTCGAAATCAATACCAGCTGCAGATGCTCCACCAGGAGAGCCGGCAGGG
>CAZANF010000068.1:0-11901 GCA_964486425.1 uncultured Spirochaeta sp.
TGATTCGATAATCTGTGCATCTCGGAGCATGGCCGGCACCAGGATAACCGAATACGACCCGGGAATATCCGATACGGGTACGTCACATTTTACTGCTACCGACGGTCGCTTTATTTCGCCGGATACGGTAACGCAGTACGCTCCCGATGTAGTGTTTTCCGCACTCCCGCATCTGGTATCCGCAGATCTCTGTGCGGATTTTATCGGAAAGGTTCCGGTATTTGATTTATCCGCAGATTTCCGTCTGCGCAGCGACGTGCGCTTTGCGGCAGCCTATGGGCAGGCAAGACCGCAGCCTCGCCTGCAGGATTCCGCCGTGTACGGACTGACAGAATGGTACCGGAAAAAACTGCGCACAGCGCAGCTGGTGGCCTGCCCGGGGTGTTACCCGACCGCGACCATGCTGCCGCTCATCCCGCTGCTGCGCGAGGACATGATCCAGGGCTGTATAACGGTAAACGCTATGTCGGGGATTACCGGGGCAGGCAGGAAGGCGCTCACCCGCCTGCTGTATGCCGAGCGAACCGAAAACATGGAGGCATATCTGCCGGGGTCCCGGCACCGCCACTGGAATGAAATCAGTCAGGAGATTGAGGCATTCTCACATACCGCAGAAACACCGCTGAAGCTTCTGTTTACCCCGCATCTGATCCCGGCAAAACAAGGCATGCTGGTTACCACAGCCGTTGAGCTCAAGAACCCGGCAACCGAACAAAGAATTCACGCCTTGCTGACGGAGGCGTACACAGACAGCCCTCTGGTAGAGATTCTCCCGGTCGGCGAGTACCCGCAGACCCGTTCGGTGCGTGGGACCGGGCGATGCCGTATCGGAATACAGCTTGAGGACAGCCATCTTCTGCTGTTTTCTGCAATCGACAATCTCTACAAGGGAGCATCCTCCCAGGCGGTCCAGGCCATGAATATCCGCATGGGATTCGCCGAGGACCTGGGAATCCCGACCTGCGGCGAGGTATAGGCATGAGTATAATTCCTTCATCTCTGGCTGAACAGTTTCCGGGTATTATTATCAAGATCGGAGGACGGCCGACCACCGACATCACATGTATGCATGCCCTTGCCGACGAGATAGGCAGCCTGATTCGATCCGGCATGCGGATTGCAGTAGTGCACGGCGGCGGCGCCAGGGTTACACTCCTGTCCGAACGCCTCGGGGTAACACCGCGGTTTACCGAGGGGGTACGGGTTACCGGGAGCGAGGACATGCTGATTGCCGATCAGGTGCTCGCCGGAGAGATGAACACTGAACTCATCCGAATGTTTCATTCCAGGGGAGTACGCAGTGTCGGGTTAACCGGCTGCGACGCGGGTCTGTGTACCGGTACCGCAATAAATGAGCATACCGGCATTGTTTCCCACACGGATACCACGGTACTCTCCGCGCTCTGGGACGCAGAACTGCTGCCGGTAATCGCCTCCGTAAGCCAGGACATCGATGGAAAGCCGCTCAACATAAATGCCGATGAGCTTGCTCGCGGTATTGCAGCAGAGCTGCATGCTGCAGCCCTGGTGTACATCTCGGATATCGCCGGAATCCTTATTCAGAATACAATTGCAAAGCGGCTTACTCCTGCGGATATACATGATGGAATCCAGAACGGTGATATCCGTGACGGCATGGCAGCAAAAACCCGTGCGGCGCTCGCCGGTTTACAGCAAGGTATTGGCACGGTGTGCATCGGCGACTATGCTGTAGAAGGTGATCTGGTCCAGTTACTGACCGGTCAAAGGGGGACCCACATTGGCACATTTTAATACCACCAGCTTTATTCACAAGCCGCCGTTTCCACGCAATTACGGCAGCGAGTTCCTGCTGCTGGACAAGGGCAAAGGATCTCACGTCTTCGACACCATGGGAAAACGCTATCTCGATTTCAGTTCCGGGATTGCAGTAAACTCGCTCGGATACGGGCGCAAGGACCTCGCCAGGGTTGCTGCGAAGCAGATGAAGCGCCTGATACATGTCTCGAATCTGTATGCTACCGAACCGGCGGTAGCCCTGGCGCAGCGTATAATTCAGGATGTAAATACTGTTATTCCGGAGAAGCAGTATCAGGCTGTGCATTTCGGCAACAGCGGTACCGAGGCGATTGAGGCTGCACTGAAATATGCCCGCCGCTATTCGGTCAACCAGCGAGGAGCGGAACACACCGGTTTCATCGCGTTTTCCAACAGCTTTCACGGCAGAACCATGGGAGCACTCTCGGTAACCAGCTCGGAAAAATACCGGGCACCCTTCTCTCCCCTCATTCCCGGGGTCAGGTTTCTGCCGTACAACGATCCGGAAGCACTGCGTTCGGCTCTGCAGGAGGATAACCGGGTTGCCGGGATTATCCTGGAGGTGATCCAGGGCGAGGGCGGCTTGAACATGGTCTCCCCATCGTTCATCAGCGCGATCGAGCAGGAAGCCGCCGAACACAACATCCCGATTATTGCAGACGAGATCCAGAGCGGGCTCGGACGAACCGGCCGCTTGCTGGCATCACAGTCATGCGGACTCAAACCGGATATCATTTGCCTGAGCAAACCCCTCGCAGGAGGATTGCCGCTCTCCGCAACTGTTATTACCGAAGCAATTAACCAGGAGATTCAGCCGGGCGACCACGGCTCCACCTTCGGCGGAGGACCGGTGACCACTGCCGTTGCGGGTACTGTCTGGAAGATTATCAGCGACAGCGGATTCCTTGCCGGGGTACGCAGTCGCGCAGCGATTCTGGAGGGTGAACTGCGAAAACTGTCGGCCGACTACGACTTCTGCGGAACACTGCGCGGAGAGGGGATGCTGCTGGGTGTTCCGATCCATCTGCCTACCGACGACAAGGACAACAACCCGATCAAGTTTATTCTGGATACCTGCCGGGAGCATGGCCTGCTGGTGCTGCGCTCCGGAGAAAATATCATTCGCATCGCCCCGCCGCTCACAATTACCGAAAAAGATATTCGCCGCGGTGTACAGATTCTGCGCCGCGCTGTTGCAGAATTAGATTCAACTACCAAAAGGAGTTCATAATATGAGCCGACCAACACGCGAGATCAAGAAGATTGTCCTGGCCTATTCCGGAGGCCTGGATACCTCGATTATTATCCCCTGGCTCCAGGAGCGCTATAACGGCGCAGAGATTATCGGAGTCTGCACCAACGTTGGCCAGGACGAAGACTGGGATGCCATGGAGAAAAAGGCCCTCGCATCCGGCGCCAGCAAGCTGCACATCTGCGATGTACGCCAGGAGTTTGCCGAGGATTTCCTGTGGCCCCTGCTTCGTGCCGGAGCAATTTACGAGGGGAAATACCTGCTGGGAACCAGCATCGCGCGGCCGCTGCAGGCTGCCAAGCAGGTCGAGATTGCAATTGAAGAGGGCGCGGACGCAGTTGCCCACGGCTGTACCGGCAAGGGCAACGACCAGGTGCGCTTTGAGCTTACCTACAAGGCCCTGGCCCCGCATCTGGAGATTATTGCGCCATGGCGGACATGGGATATTACCAGCCGCGAACAGGCAATAGAGTATGCCCAGAAGCACAATATCCCGATCGGGAACATCTCCAAGAAGAACATCTACAGCCGCGACTGGAATATCTGGCACATGAGTCACGAGGGCGGCGAACTCGAGAATACCTGGGAGCGACCGCGGGATGAAATGTTCATACTCAGCAAGAGTCCGAAGGATGCACCCGATACGGAGACCGACCTGACCATTGAGTTCGAGAAGGGGTTCCCGACAGGCATTAACGGGGAAAAGATGCAGCCGCTGGCCATGCTCGAGTATCTGAACAAGGTTGGAGGCGAAAACGGTATCGGGCGTGCCGATATCGTTGAAACCCGCCTGGTAGGCATGAAGAGCCGCGGAGTTTACGAAACGCCTGCCGGGACCATCCTGCATACCGCCCTGCGCGAGCTTGAGATGATTACCATGGGTTTTGAAACACTGGCAATGAAAAACCAGCTGGCACTCAAGTATGCCGAACAGGTGTATGCCGGCAAATGGTACACCCATTTCCGGGAGTCTATGGATGCCTACATGGAAAGCGCAATGCAGTATGCTACAGGATCGGTCCGGGTTATTCTCTACAAAGGCGGGGTAAATGTGGTCGGACGGAAATCACCGTACTCCCTCTATCTTGAAGATCTTGCCAGCTTCGGTGAAAGTGCGTACGATCATTCAGATGCAACCGGGTTTATCAACCTGTACGGACTGGCCACCGGTGTACAGGCAATGGTGCATGAGCGTAAACTGCCGAACAAGGGTCCGGCCCGCGAGATGCGCGCAATGGCTGGATTTCACGAGAAATAAACCCGGGTTAACTTACAGAGGAGCAAGCTTTATGGAAGAAAGAACCTATCAGAACCTCGACCAGGCCCCTTCATTTTCTGCACTGCAGAACGCCGCCAGGGTGAGCCTGCAGGAAGTGCTGGACGCTGAACGAGTCGGTGCCTTTCAGGTTGGTACCGGAGCCGGGCTGCAGTATAACTATGCCGCAAAGCCTGTAAATACAGAGATAATCGATCTGCTGCAGAAGCTCAGTGAGGAACAGGAGCTGATTCCGAAATACTGGGATATTTTGAACGGAGAAACCATGAACCCCGGTGAAAACCGCAGGGTGCTTCACCATCTGACGCGAGGGCAGCTGGCGACCGATGTCCTGCATGAAGACAGGAACCTCCGCGAGTTCTACACCGAACAGCAGCGCCGGATAGCCGGGTTTGCACACAAAATTCATTCCGGCGAGATCCTCGGATCAACCGGAAAACCCTTTACCACGGTAGTTCAGGTCGGCATCGGCGGCTCGGACCTGGGGCCGCGCGCCATGTATCTGGCACTTGATACCCTGCTGCAGCACGATCCCGACTTTGCCGGCGAGTCCGTAAAGCCCTCAACCCCGGATCATGACGCAGAAAAAACCTTCGGTACCGTGTCCGGAAACCGGAAAATGCGAGCCGAGTTCATTTCCAATGTTGATCCAGATGATGCGATAGCCGTACTCGGCCGAATCGATCCGGAATCCACCCTTTTTATCCTGGTTTCCAAAAGCGGAACCACCCAGGAAACCCTTACCAATGAGGCCTTCGTGGTGGACGCTTTGTCAAAATCGGTAGCCGACGGACTGAAGCCCCGCAAACATATGATATGTGTTACCAGCGAGACCAGCCCGCTGGCCGCTTCCGGCGAGTATCTTGATTCATTTTTTATTGATGATTTCATCGGAGGGCGCTACAGCTCCACCAGTGCCGTCGGCGGAGCGCTGCTGAGCCTGGCATTCGGACCCGAGATATTCGAACAGTTTCTGGAAGGCGCTGCCGAAGCCGACACCGCTGCTCTGGAACCGGACATCCGCAAGAATGCGGCCATGCTGGACGCCCTGATTGGACTCTACGAGCGAAATGTGCTCGGTTTTCCCGCTACCGCGGTACTTCCCTACAGCCAGGCCCTGTCCCGCTTTCCGGCCCATCTCCAGCAGCTGGACATGGAGAGCAACGGCAAGCAGGTGAACCGCGACGGCAAGCCGGTGGGATATCCTACCGGTCCGGTTATCTTCGGCGAGCCGGGAACCAACGGTCAGCACAGCTTTTATCAGCTTCTGCACCAGGGAACCGATATCGTACCATTGCAGTTTATTGGGTTTGCCGGCAATCAGGGCGGCAGGGATCTCACCTTCCAGGGATCGACCAGTCAGGCGAAACTGAATGCGAACATGGTAGCCCAGATCGCAGCCTTTGCGCTGGGCAGCCGGGACAGCAATCCGAACAAGAACTTCC
This sequence comes from uncultured Spirochaeta sp., assembly GCA_964486425.1. GTDB lineage: Bacteria > Spirochaetota > Spirochaetia > DSM-27196 > DSM-8902 > Spirochaeta_B. The sequence continues at coordinate 5,771 of CAZANF010000068.1, forward strand.
CCGGCGAGCGCCCGAGCAGCCTGCTGTTTGCCGACAAGCTGACCCCGAAGGTCCTGGGCGCGCTGCTGGCACATTTTGAAAACAAGGTTATGTTCCAGGGCCTGGCCTGGAACCTGAACAGCTTTGATCAGGAGGGGGTTCAGTTAGGCAAAGTGCTCACCAAAAAGGTCCTGGGCGGCAGCGACATGCATCCTGCGCTGAAGGCCTTTGCCGAGCTTATGAACATATAGCCGCGGGCTCCGGCTGCCGTAGATTGCTATGAGACAGCAGACCGCATCGCGAGATGCGGTCTGCTTTTTTATGCCATGCTGCCTGCACCTGGGACTGTCCGCCGCCGACTACAGGTTTCGTGCGCTAAAGGGTGCCGCTGCGCATCGTGTCGACTATGTTCAACCGGACCGCCCGCCGCGCCGGCAGCAGGGTGCCGAGCATTGCCGACCCGATGCCCACGGCGGCTGAAACCAGAAAATCCGACAGGCGGTAGTCACCGTAAAACCGGTCGCCGAACGGCACGGGCAGATCAGGCGGCATAAACTGCGCGACATCGAAACCGACAAACTGCACATATGCGGCAAACCCGCCGCCGATAACGGCCGCTGCGGCAGCAGAGATCACTCCGATTACCACACTCTCGGCCAGAAGCATCTGATGCAGGTTTCTGCGCTTGAGCCCAATCGCCCGCATTGTGCCGATCTCGCGGCCGCGCTCGCGCACCGCCATTGACATCGAATTCAGTATCCCCAGCAGTATAAGCAGGAAGAGAATACCCATAAGAATAACAAAGGAACCGATATCTGCCTCAACCAGCGCAATCATTGTCTGCGCAAACCGCCGCCAGGGATAAGCCTGCATCTGCCCCGGCAGATCATCCTGCAGGCTTTCCACTGCCGACTCGGGGCTGCCGTGTTCAAGTCGAATGACAATATGTGTTACCGCATCAGAAAGGCGCAGAAAATCAGCGGTCCAGGCAAGCTCGCTAACCGCAGTATAGCGATCGAATAGCGGATAGCCAGTGCTGAAAATACCGGTGAGATTCAGAACTGCGGTATTCGGGGCACCGAAGCGATCACGTACACGTACATAGACCGCATCACCAACCTCAACATCCAGCAAATCCGCAGCATCGCTGCCAAGCATTACCCCCGCATCGTTGCCGGAACCCAGGTATTCTCCGTCGACAAGATACTTTTGAATATCGGTAACAGCTGTCTCATACTGCGGATCCACGGCGCGGCCCCGCATCGGCATATACTCCCGGCCATTGCCCAGTTCAAGCTCAAACTGAATCCGTCCGGAGGCCGTCTGTACGAAATCATTCTCCGCCAATCGGCTGCGAATAGAATGATAGTCCTCAACCAGCAGATCCAGCGGCAGCCGGCGCTCCTCATCCAGATAGTCCTGATGAACAACCTGAATATGTCCGGTATCAAGCCGGATCATTCCATTATACAGGGTCGTAAAATAACCCCGTACCCACCCGATTGAGGCAATCATGATGCTCATCCCAACGATCAGGGCTATCATGTTGAGTATCGTACGACGTCTGTTGCGAAGAATGTTTCGCCCCGCAATACCAAAGATTTCCTTAATCATGACGAAGCGCCTCCATAATTGAAAGCCTGGTCCCGACAAACGCAGCGTACAGAGAACCACCCATGGCGATTAACACCCCGCCGACTGCATTCAACATGCTGTTGCGGATTGAAAATGCAAAACGAAATTCCGACATGCCCATACCGAAAGCCTCGGCAGCCTCACCCATTTCAAATCCCTGCCGGGAGAAGTACAGTACCACTGGAATACCTACCAGGAGACCCAATACACTGCCCAGCAAGCCCTGCGCACCTCCCTCTATGAGAATGATCCTGAAAACTCCCCGCTTCTTCATCCCGATAGCGCGCATGGTTCCAAATTCACGGATCCTCTCAAACACATTCATCAATATGGCATTTGTTATAACGCTGGCTGCTACAATAACAACAAAGAGGTTCATGAAAATAATGAAGAAATCCAACATATCAATCATACTCATGACTCCGGAGTGGATATCCCTGAAGGTACGGATATTCAGTTCATTGTTATCAAGCCGGTTTGCAATAGCCGCAGCGATGGATTCTGCCTGCTGCGGGGACTCCAGGCGAATGCGAATTTCAGTAGTCTCGTCCTGCAGGTAAACCAGCTCCTGGGCGTCCGCATGCTGAATAAAAATCGTGTTTTCATCAAACTCGCGGGCGGTGGTTTCAAAAACCCCCCCTACCTGATAGGGCAGATAAAAGGGGCTGCCCGAGCTGTCCTCCACCACCAGAAGCATTTCATCCTGCAGCGTCACCTCCAGGAGTTCGGCATTTCTCCGGGAGACCACAATCTCGCCACGGCGGGGCGGAAATCTGCCTTTCTGCAAGCCCTCTTTTACATGGGAATAAAAGCTGGTGTCCTGCCGCACCCCTGTGCCGGACAGAGTAATATTGCGTTCATCAAACTGCAGCAGACCGCCGAACACAAGAATCTCCTCGGCCGCTTGTACACCCCCGAGCTGCTGGATCTCTGCGATAATCTCTTTATACCCGGAAATCGTATACTCCAGGGAATACGGGTTCAGGCTATCCTCCCGCCCTTCGGCAGTGATCTGAATATGCCCGCTTTCCTGAGCCAGGTTTTCGAAGAAATTCACCCGCATTCCATGGAACATGCCGGCAATAACCTCCATTACCAGCACCGACATCATGATCGCAAACAGAATAAGCAGGGTTCTTTTTCGGTGCTTTATCAAATTGACCGTCGCCAATTTCAGGAACATGGCTATTCCTCCCCGACGATCTGTCCGTCTTTAAGTTTTATTATACGTCCTGCGTACTGGGTAACCTCAGGGTTATGGGTAGAGAACAGGAACGACACTCCTTCCTCCCGGTTCAGCCGCAGCATGGCCTCAACAATCTCGCCCCCGGTTTCACTGTCAAGATTGGCCGTCGGCTCGTCTGCAATAACCAGTCGCGGATCATTCACCAGTGCCCGGGCGATAGCCACCCGCTGCCGCTGTCCGCCGGACAGCTCCTCCGGCTTGTGCTTCTCATGAGGGGTCAGTCCGACCATTTCCATAAGATAACGCACCTTTTCACGACGCTGTGCCTTCGGCATTCCTGTAAGCAGCAGTGGAAATTCGATATTCTCCGCAACATTTAATACCGGAATCAGATTAAAGGACTGAAAGATGAACCCGATGGAGTGCAACCGTCTTTCAGCCTCCTGGTTGTCATTCAGATGCCCGACATCCTCCCCGTCCAGGAATACCTGCCCTGCAGTCGGGGTATCTATACAGCCGATAATGTTCAGCAAGGTTGTTTTGCCGCATCCCGACGGACCCATGACCGCGAGAAACTCCCCGGATTCTATCGAGAGGGAAACCCCTTTTAGTGCATGGATTACCGTTTTCCCCAAATGGTAGTCCTTGCGTACCGAGCGAACCTCCACAATAGCCATTTCCCGCCTCCTTTCTGCCGCAGCAGCCCTCAGAAAAAAATACGTACCGAAATACGCCCCGTCTCGCTGGAGATCCCCCCGCTCTTCTCTATACTCATAACCCCTTCAAGGGATATTTCCAGTGCACTGTACGGGGCAAATACCGCTGCTGAAATCAGCAATCCCCGACGGTTCGATATATCCGCCAGAACCGTCTGTTCCAGGCTAAGCCTTGAGTCCCATTCCCACCCCGTTTGCGCATATACCGCCTGCGCACCAAAGCCGGCAGGGGGTTCGGACAGGTAGAGATATTCCGCGACAGCACTGAGCAGGTGATCTCCCCAGTACTGCGAGAGATTCGCTCCCGCGGCGGCTGCCCAACCGGTATCGGCACCAAGAATATCAGGAACCGCAAGGGAACTGCTCACCGACTGAAACCCGGCAGGCTCATTCCCCGGGCTTCCCCCTGTAAGCGGCTGACCGGGCTGTTCATCTCCAATATATTCAACCGCACCTTCGGCGTGGAGCACTACCGGTCCGACTGCATATGAAACTCCGGCGGAATTCCGCAGCACGGTATCCGGTTGATATACCGCCGCGAGCATGGTTTCCACCTCCGCTATATAGCCGGTTACCTTGCCTGCCCATCGCAGATTGCGGTACGGTTTTTCCAGGGTTCCGTGCGCGGTATCAACTCGTACAGCAGCTGAAATGCCCCAGTCCGGGGTAAGTGTCCAGGTAAACGCGGCGCCATCGAATCCCGGCGCATCGCCGGCAGGTGTCCGGGGCGGGTGCAGGGCATCTCCGGAATGAAACGCATAGCCCAATCCCCAGGGAATCGAGAACCGTCCCATCCGGAGGGTCACCGCATCTGCCGGCCAGACGGTTACCGCTGCCTGATTCAATTGATGCAGCAGCTGTTGATCCGGAAAAGCGGACAGATTATGCCGCAGACCAAACTCTCCCCAGTCATAGCTCACCCTGTAATCCCCATAGATCCGCAACAGCTCGACCAGCCCGTCCCGGGATTGCAGCACACTCAGCTCCGCCTCCCCCCGTAAATCATGTTCCTGAGCGTAGCTGCAGACAGCAGCCCCCACAAGCAAAAGCAGCCCCGCCAGAAATTTTCGCCTTGAATGCATGTGTCACCTCGTAAGATACTGCTGGGTAAAGATACGGTCCGGCAGGTTATCCTCGTCTTCAAGCTCTAAAATGCTCACCACGGAAACCTTACCCTCCTCCTCAAAGGATCGCATCTCCATACGCAGCGGTCGCTCCCTTCCTGCAATCCGCTGTATGTCGGACATCCTCAATTCCTTGATATTCATTCCGGCGCGGACGTAATACTGCATGCGCACGGGTATAAAGCTTTGCAAGGTGACCCAGGCATCTATTTTTCCATATGCCGCTTCGTCATGCCGTGGTGACATTTCTATGCGATACACCTCGACCTCTCCGAGCTCCTCGTGTTCGATCGTTTCACGACCGACGACCTCTGCCTGATAGTCTTCGGTATACATCGATTCACCGATATCACGATTCGCGAACACACTTCCCTGAAAGGAATCACGACCCGACAACCGGATTGCCGAACGTGAACGGCCTCGGGGGATGTACATCCAGAGTGCCTCATCGCGCTGCAGAAATCGCGTGCCGCGTGAGCGAGGAGGAGACTCTATTTCCATATAGGTTCCCGTACCCCGGCGATACTGCGTGGAAAGCTCAAGCTCCTTTTCCCTGCCGGATGGCTCCGTCGTAACCATCCTCATACGCATACGGTAGGTTTCCGGGAACAGCGTGGTTTCCATACGCTGCAGCACCTCGTCACCGGTGTACTGTTCCTGAGCCGACAGTTGCGCCGATCCAAGCCCCGCACCGAGCATTACTACCGCTGCAGCCATAAGTGCACGGTGTGAAACAGCGTGAATGCATACGGCCATATTTTTCATGTTTTCTCCCCCTGTAAAATCATACTGCGAACAAAATCAAGGTAAGCCACAAACTCCTGCCTGCCGAAATCCGTGAGTCCATATACGGTTTGCACCGATAGACCTGCAGCCTTCTTCATCTTCTCTACATAGCCGCCCTGAATCAGCTTTTCCAGATGGGTATAGACCGCCCCATCCGTCAGCTGCAATTTCGACTTGAGTGCTTTGAAGGAAAGTTTTTCTTCGCGAAAGAGCAGCGTAAGCAGCGAGAGCCGGGTCTTTTCGAAGAAAACCCCGTCGAAACGGGTATACAACTCACTCATTTCGTCCCTTCAGCACATATCTGGTATGCAGTGCCGCAGCAGCAAATACCACGGCAGCACCATAGCCGGCAATCTGATATAACGTACCCGGTGATACATCAACCACCGCAAGGAATATCCCCAGAAACAGCAGTGCATAGGCCTCCGCGAACAGGGATTTAAAAGTGAATACCGCTAAAATGAACATGCATATGGCCAGCAGCATGGGCAGTACCGCGGATATATCCGCTCCTTGAGCTATCAAAACAGAAACCACAGCACAGGCAGCCACAATCACGCCGACAAACGATAACAGGAGCTTGATATGATGCGCAGTCAGCACAACCGGTTCTTCCCGGCGCAGATATCGCAGCCAGCCCGCCGTTTCCAGCACGCCGCCGAGAAGGATTGCGGCAATCCACACCCGCCAGGCAATCATTCCTCC
>CAZANF010000069.1:0-11881 GCA_964486425.1 uncultured Spirochaeta sp.
TTACAGGAAGCAAGCAATTATGCCGAGCTTATTCAGAGGGTGACGGATGAAAAGAATAATACTGATGAATTACCCGGGAGCCTGACATGATGTTAACCGGGGTGAGGTATTTGCCGATATAATAAATTAGGTATATAATTGTAAGAAACCTGAGGAGGTATAAATGGGAGCTAAGAAACCGGCTAAGATTGAGGAAGAGATTCGAGAACATTTTGAGAATGATCCGGCAATAACCGATATATCCAAAGTAGTACTGGAAGTGAAATCGGGTGGATCGGTATTCAAAAAGAAGGTGAAGGTTGAGCTGACCGGATCGGTGCCGACAAAGACTCAGAAAGAGAAGATTGAACGCTGGATCGAGAATAAATATGGAGATATGATTGATTTTGAAAGCAGCTTGTCCGTAGGCGGCTGACAATTAACAGAATCAAAGTTTTATTTCGCTGTTTGGATGCCGACTGAAAATTACCTCAGTCGGCTTTTTTTGTCTGAATAATCTTTTTATATGTATTATCTTATACCCATGAAGCCTCGTATGAACGCCGAACACTTGAATTTTTCACAAGAGGAATATGCGAATTTTTCATTGCTCAATAACGATCTGCTATGTATAACTGATTTTGACGCTCGTATTATGAAAGTCAACCGGAACTGGCAGCATGAGCTTGGGTATCCTGCTGATGAAATCCCGGGCACATTCCTCTTTGATTATATCCACACTACGGATGTCTCCTCTGTAAAAAAGATTTACGAAGATGTCGCAGAGGGGACTCCTCTGGACAGGAATCAGATTCGTATCTCCAGATTTGCTGCTGCCGATGGTACGTACCGGTTCTATGAGTGGCGAACAGTCGGCAATGAACAGCAGGTGTATATTGCCGCCACCGATATTACGGAGCGATATATCGCAGAGCGGCACGTGCGCGAAAGCGAGCAGCGTTTTCGCTCTATGGCTGCGAATATACCCGGCGTAATATTTCGCTGCACATTTACCGGCTCACAGGATGTGTCTTTCGTCAGCGGCAAGGTGCTGGAGCTTACCGGATACAGTGCCGCAGATTTTACCGTACTCCATGAGGTGGATCTTAATCTCATTAAGCACCCGAAGGACACCGAGGCATTAACCCGCAAAATAACCGAAGCACAGCAGTCCGGGCGTCCCTATTCGGTTGAATACCGTATTATCCACCGGGACGGAAGCATACGCTGGGTGCAGGAGAACGGACAGGTCTGGTACAGTGAATTAGGTGAACAGTGGTATATCGATGGTGTTATTGTAAATATTACCGAGCGAAAACTTGCTGAGGAGCGAACTGAAGAGTACGCACGGGAAATGGAAATGAAAAATCTGGAGCTGGATTTGGCTGCAGATGAGGCAAGGAAACTGGCATACGCGAAGACTGAGTTTGTCGCCAATATGAGTCATGAACTGCGGACCCCGCTTAATGGTCTTATCGGGTTTACCGGTCTGCTCCATGAAACCAAGCTTGACTCAACCCAGGCCGAATACCTTTCTTACATGGATGGAGCCTCCAAAAACCTGCTTATGGTAATCAATCAGATTCTCGAGTTCTCACGGATTGAGTCCGGCAAGATGTCAACCGAGCTTTATCTAACGGATGTAGTCGGCTTGATTGAGTCCGCTGTGGATGCCGTACAGTATCAAGCCTCCCAGTATGGCCTGGAACTGATTCTCAATATTCAGCCGGATCTGCCCCCGCTTGCAAGGATCAGCTCGCAGGGAATCATGGGGGTCCTGGGGAATCTGCTGGGGAATGCGGTCAAGTTTACCGAGCAGGGGGAGATTGAGCTTCGGGTCAGGTATGCCGAGGTCGGCCCCAACAGGGGGACATATACCTTTTCTGTTCGTGATACCGGAATAGGCATCCCGCAGGATAAAATTGAGGATCTGTTCCAGCCCTTCGCACAGGGGGACACTTCGACAACACGCAAATATGGCGGAACAGGTCTGGGGCTTGCCATTTCCAGTCGGTTGGTGTCTCTGATGGGTGGAGAGATACAGGCTGAAAGCGATGTAGGCGGGGGGAGCAACTTTCTTTTTTCCGTTGAAGCAGATATTGAAGTCCTTGAGGATAAGGGACCTGCACAGCAGGGATCTATTGATCTTCACAGAATCCTGGTAGTAGATGATAATCAGAGCACCCTCCGGGTGCTGAATGGCATGCTCGGATTCCTGAACATTGAAACAATTCGCGCTGCCAGCGGTGAAGAGGCTATAGAGCACATCCGCAGCGGGAATCACCTGGATGCAATCCTTATCGACTATCGTATGCCGGGGATGAGCGGTGTACAGACGATCCAGCAGTTGTGCGATATTCTGCATATCAGCCCGGCCAGGATCCCGATTATACTCATGCACGCCGTGACTGATTCACAGCCGGCGCACGAGGCGATGCTGCGCATGAATCTGTGGGGAACCCTGGTAAAACCGGTGCGAATAGCGGCGCTGCACGATCAGCTGAGAAGAATTACCAGTGTTTTCTCCGTTGCAGCCGGTAAATCCGGTGAGGTTCAGGAAAAGAAAGCCTCCGTGCTCGGAGGCAGACAACTGGTGCTCATTGCAGAGGATGAGCGGACCAATCTCATGCTGCTTACCCGCATCCTCCAGCAGATAGTGCCGGATACCGACCTGCTCACCGCCCGGAACGGGACTGAGGCAGTGGAGCTTGCTTTCAATGCGCAGCCTGATATCATCCTTATGGATATTCAGATGCCGGAGATGGATGGCCTGGAGGCTACAAGGGTTATTCGCGCCAGAGAGGGCACAAAACGGATTCCGATTATTGCAGTTACCGCCGGCGTGCTTCCGGAGGAGCGCGAAAGCTGCTTCGCCGCCGGCATGGATGGTTTGCTGACCAAGCCGCTGGACCGGGATCAGCTGCATGCTGTGCTCCGGTCCTATCTTGCCCTGCCCGGGTAGCCGGAAATTCTTTCAGGCAGGCCAAGTGAACCAGCCGGGCAGAGGAGGGGTTATCAGCGGGTCAGGCTGCGATATACCGTTCTGTGCGGCCGGTCGGCTTCCGCACCGAGGCGTTTGCGGCGGTCTTCCTCATATTCCGAGTAGTTGCCTTCAAACCAGCGTACCGATGAGTTGTTTTCGAATGCCAGCATATGGGTGCAGATACGGTCAAGAAACCAGCGGTCGTGGCTGATTACCACAGCACAGCCGGCGAACCCGTCCAGGGCCTCTTCCAGAGCGCGCATGGTATTTACATCCAGATCGTTCGTCGGCTCATCCAGCAGCAGCACGTTTGCCCCGCTTTTTACCATCATCGCCAGATTGATCCGATTGCGTTCACCCCCGGAGAGAACCCCAACCTTTTTCTGCTGTTCGGCCCCGGTAAAGTTAAACCAGGAACAGAAAGCACGGCTGTTTATCTCGCGATTACCCAGCTTGATTATGTCATTCCCGTCGGATAGCTGTTCCCATATCGACTTATTCGGTTCCAGAGTCTCTCTGCTCTGATCCACATACCCCAGACGAACCGTTTCTCCAAGACGGATAGAACCCTCATCCGGGGTTTCATCGCCGGTAATCATCTTGAAGAGGGTAGTCTTCCCCGCACCGTTTGGTCAAATAATACCAACAACCCCGCCGGGCGGCAGCTCGAAGTTGAGATCCTCATACAGCAGTTTGTCTCCGTAGGCCTTTTTCACCCCGTTCGCCTCGATAACTACATTGCCGAGCCGTGGACCAGGCGGGATAAACAGGCTCAGGTTCCTGTCCTTGCTTGCGGAGCCCTCGGACAGCAGTTTTTCGTAGTTGCTTATGCGGCTTTTCGCCTTCGCATGTCGTCCCTTGGGACTCATATTGATCCATTCGAGCTCCCGGGCCAGGGTCTTCTGCCGCTGACTCTCGGATTTCTCCTCCTGCCGCAGTTTCTCCTGTTTCTGTTCCCGCCAGCTCGAGTAGTTGCCCTTCCACGGGATGCCCTCTCCGCGATCCAGCTCCAGAATCCATCCGGCTACGTTATCCAGAAAGTAGCGGTCATGGGTAACTGCGATAATGGTTCCCGGATAGTTCTGCAGATGGCGCTCCAGCCAGGCGATGCTCTCGGCATCCAGGTGGTTGGTCGGCTCATCCAGCAGCAGTATGTCCGGCTGCTTCAGAAGCAAGCGGCACAGGGCTACCCGGCGCCGCTCACCGCCCGAAAGCTGTTCTACCGGCTGATCCGCCGGCGGACAGCGCAGGGCGTCCATTGCCATCTCGAGTCGGCTGTCCAGATCCCATCCGTCCAGCTGGTCGATCTTTTCCTGTACCTCGCCCTGTCGTTCAAGCAGCTTGTCCATATCCGCATCCGGATCTCCGAAGCTTTCGTTAATCCGGTCGAATTCAGTCAGCAGATCGACAACCTCCTGGGCTCCCTGTGAGACAATATCACGAACAGTTTTTCCTGCCTCCAGCTGAGGCTCCTGCTCAAGGTATCCAATCTGGAAACCGGGACTCATGGATATGTCGCCGTTATAATCCTTGTCCTCTCCCGCAATTATCCGCAGCAGACTCGACTTACCGGAACCGTTCAGCCCGATAACCCCGATCTTTGCTCCGTAGTAATAGGACAAGGAGATGTCTTTAATAACCTGTTTCGTCCCGTGTGCACGGGACACCTTATGCATCGTATAGATGATCTTTTTATCTTCGCCGTTTGTTGGTGCTGCCATAGCCGCTACTATAGCACAAAGCCGAAAAAGAGTGGAGATGCATCTACACTATTCCAGAGCCAGGCTTATTCCGTGACCAGCTGAAACTCCATTGGATCAGGTTTGGTCTGCATAACATCCTCGATTTTCTGCATAATCTCATCCGTCAGTTTCGGTACGACCTCAAGGGCCTGCAGGTTCTCTTCCACCTGACCAACACGCGACGCACCGGTGATTACCGTACTTACATTGGGATTTTTCAGGCACCAGGCAAGCGCCAGCTTTGCACGGCTGGTTCCCAAATCATCTGCAACCGCTTTCAGCTCTCTGGTTTTGGCGATGCGCTCCTGACCCTTTTCACTCTCGAAGAATTTTTTCAGCCATTCATACCCGGGGAGGTTAATACGAGCATCCTCCGGGGTGGTCTTGTCATACTTGCCGGTCAGCATGCCGGAGGCTAACGGGGACCAGATGGTGGTACCCAGCCCGATTGTCTCGTACAGCCGGGCGTACTCCACCTCGAAGCGCCAGCGCTCGAACATGTTGTACTGCGGCTGCTCCATAGTCGGCGGTATGAGATTGTACTGCCGGGCCGTCCCGTAAGCCTCCATGAGCTGCTGTGCGGACCACTCGGAGGTTCCCCAGTAGCGAACCTTTCCCTGCTGAATGAGCTCGGTCATTGCCCGTACAACCTCTTCCATGGGAATTCGCGGATCCGGGCGGTGACAAAAATACAAATCAAGATGCTCCACCTGCAGCCGGTTCAATGCCTGATGGCAGCCGTCGTAGATGTGCACACGGCTGAGACCTCGCTGATTCGGATTGGGATTCTCCACAACCCCGCCGTATACCTTGCTGGATACAAGAAAGCTGTCGCGCCGCAGCCCGAGCTTTTTGATTGCCTTACCCATAACAATCTCGGAGTTACCCTTTTCGTAGGCCTCGGCATTGTCAAAAAAATTGACGCCACCATCATAGGCGGTTTTAATCATTTCCGCTGCCAGATCGACATCCGCCTGCTTGCTGAAGGTTACCCATGAGCCGAATGATAATTCGCTCACATAGACTCCGGACTTTCCAAGAGATCGATATTCCATGTCTTCCTCCTGATGCTAATATACGCAGGCAGTGCTTCCACAGGCAATCCGGGCTGGAATATGACACGGGAGAAACATGGGGGGACAAAAAAAAGGAACCAGTCCGATTGGACTGATTCCTTGCTGTCTGCGGCAGAGAGGACTTGAACCTCCACGTCCTTGCGAACACCAGCCCCTCAAGCTGGCGCGTCTACCGATTCCGCCACTGCCGCGAAACGATGGGCTGAATATAGCCGGATCGGCAGGTTTTTGTCAATAGGATAGTATCAGCCATGGCTTTCCTACACCGTCCGCAGGGCTTCCTCCAGTCTGGAAACCATTGCCTCGAATTCCTTCAGCGCAATGGCTACTGGTTCCGGTTTCCGCATGTCGGCACCGGCGGCAGCGAGGCTGTCCAGCGGGAATCGGGAACCACCGGACCTCAGAAAGGTAAAATAATCCTCCAGGGCTCCGGGTTTTCCCTCCATAACCTGCTTGGCAAGGGTTACCGCCGCACTTATACCGGTGGCATATTTATAGACATAAAAAGCACGGTAGAAATGCGGAATTCGCAATCCTTCCAGGTCATCCGGCGGTTCAATAACTACACTTGGTCCGAAATATTGCTGCAGCAGATCAGCATATGTCGTTCTCAAATTATCAATGGTCAGTGGATTGCCTTCCTCTACCATGCGATGGCAGATGTGTTCATACTCTGCAAACATGGTCTGGCGAATCAGGGTAGCGAGCATATCATCCAGGCGAAGGTTCACCAGATAGGCTGTAATACCGGGATCATCGGCGTACTTCTTCAGAAGATGTGCAAACAGCAGCTGTTCATTGAAAGTGGATGCTACTTCCGCTTCAAAAATGGTGTACTGATAATGCTGGTACGGATTTGATCGAACCGAGTAATATGAATGCATCGAGTGACCGGCCGCATGCGCCAGAGTGAATACATCGCGCAGGACATCCTCCTTGTAGTTCATGAGGATATAGGGGTCGCCGTAGTAGCTGCCGGCCGAGAATGCCCCGGAGCGTTTGCCTTTATTTTCATAGCGGTCCACCCAGCCGTGGCGGAGACCGTGCACAAGGGTTTCAACGTATTCAGTGCCGAGAGGCTGCAGGGCTTCTTCAATCAGCTGTACAGCCTCTTCGTAGCTGTGCTGCAGACGTACATTATTCACCAGCGGAACCTTGACGTCATACAGGCGCAGGGACTGCAGCTTTAAGGTTCGTGCCCGCAGGGCGTAATACCGGTGCAGGGCGGGGAAGGCATTGTGAACCTGATCTACCAGGGTATCATATACTGATTCAGGTACATCATCGGCGAACAGCTTTGCAGACCGGGCCGATGAGAAGCCGCGGGCTTTAGCCTTGTACACGTCCAGTTGAATGCTGCCGTTATACAGGGCGGTCAGGGTATTTTTATGTCCTTCAAACTGTGCGTAGAATTGACGGTAGGCTGCCTCGCGAACACTGCGGTCCGCATGCTGCAGCAGGGATCCAAAACTGGAGTGGGTGAGCGGGCGCTCCCCCTCAGGGGTTTTAACGGGTTCAAACTCCATATCTACATCGGTCAATGCTGAGAAGGTTTTTGATGAGGTTTGATTGCTCTCGGTTTGCATGGCAAGCAATCGTTCTTCAGGTTCGGAGAGAATATGCGGTTTGTAGCGAAGCAGCCGCTCCAGATAGATGCGGTATTCCTGCAGGAGATCATCCTGGAGAAATTCCTTCATACGTTCATCTGGTATCTCCTGGATCTCCGGTGATTGATACGATGCAGCGGTTTCAATCTCTGCGGAGACCTGGAGATATCGTCCCCAGCGGGATTGATTCCGGCTGTCGCCGGCATCCTCGGAATATCGCAAATGCGCATAGTAGCCGACACGCTCTTCTCTTGCGCCCAGATCCATCATAAACGAGAGACAGTCATGCAGGGATCGAGCTGATTGACCAAGGGTTCCGCGATAGCGGGGTATCTCCCTGGAGTCCGTTTTTAACTGCTCAAGAGCCTTTTCCCAGTCGTTATCCGATGGAAACAAGCTGTCCAGATTCCATTTGTATTCTTCCGGTACCTCTGATCGTGTCGGAGTCTTTGCTGCCTTGTTCATATTCGTGTCCTTCTTATGCTACTGCGATTGAAAGGGCGTGCAATACCTGACGTACTGCCTTGCCTCGATGGCTTATACGGTGTTTTTCTTCGGCCGAGATATCAGCTGCGGTACAGCCGAGTTCCGGCAGGAAAAAGATCGGGTCGTAGCCGAATCCACCAGATCCCTGTGACGGCTGCAGGGCTATTTCACCCTCAAGTGTATCTTCTGCACAGATGAATCGGTTCGTATCTATTATTGCTGCTACAGAACAGACATAACGAGCGCTTCGATTCGCGATGCCCTCCATTTCCGACAGCAGCAGTGCATTCCGCTCGGCGTCGTTCCCGGCGGGATAGGAGGGATGATTGATCCCGTAGCGGGCTGAATACAATCCGGGGCGGCCGTCAAGCGCGTCTACACAGATGCCGGAATCATCGGCAAGGACTGCATCGATAGCAGCATCTGCGGCATCCGAGAGCTGAAGCATCAGCTGCCGCAATGCATGTGCTTTACCCCATGCATTTGCTGCAAAGGTGTCACCGGTTTCCTCGTGAGTAAACCGGATACCAAGTTCTTTCGGTGTCAGTACATATACTCCGGGATCAATTTGCTGTATTTCCCGAGCCTTGTGACCGTTGTTCGTTGCAAGCAATATCCTCATGGGAGCAGCATACCATGTTCAAGTGAGGAGGTTCCAGCACCGGCTGCGGTTTTTCCTCGATGCTGCGCGCAACCTTTTTCAGGTATGCTATTGACGAGTGAACCGAACCGGTTGGAATACCAAGCATTGCAGCTATCTCATGATGCATCGGCTGATTCCGTACCTGCTGCAGCTGGGTTCGTGCATTCTTCAATTTGTTGTGTGAGCGAATGCAGTAGCGGTGCATAAGCTGTTTTTCCTCCGGATCGATAGATCGCTGCAGGCGCTGCTGCATGACAAACAGTTCGACAAATGCACGGTTACGGCGACGCTGCAGGGCTTGGAATCGTCGGCTCCGCTCATGTATGCTCTGCCTCAAGGTATCTATCATCCGTGACAGATCATCAACTGGAGCATCCGCTGCAGCTGCACACGCAGAGATCTCGCCGGGGGTCATGGTTCGGCAGTTAATTAAAGCAAGAATCATAATCCGCTTCTTCAGTGTAGTAATACGACGCGGGGTGTTCCCGCATAGTATATGCAGGCGCTCAATCAGAAGCACAGGATTGCCGATTTCAGGGGTTTCATCTGTAATTGTGTCTTCATGAGACCTGGATGCCGGCTGCAGCGAAGACGGGACTGCACTGCCTCCGCTGTTAAGAAGGGTGTAATCCAGCTGATGGTTCTCCCTGCATTCGGTTGCAAGCACATGGCGCCGTAGAAAGGTTGAATACTGGAATCGCATGCTTGTATGCAGATAGGCATCGAAACAGTGGTCGGGGCGGTACTCATATCTGTGCAGCAGGCGTATCATCCGTTTGTAAAAGTAGAGAAGGAATTCACCGCACGAATCTTCATTTCCGCGTCGACTGCGCTGCGGATAGTAATAAATCAGTGGTGCCGCCAGGCGGAATACATCCTGTAAACTGCGATTGCCGCGCTGATACTCCAAAACTGTTCTTGTTAACTCCGTCATCCCTCGTTACCTCCTCAAGACAATCTGGGACATGCCCTTTTTCAACAAACGGGCCAAGTGAGGGAGTTAATTTGTCCGTAATATCGACGTTCTGCTGCCGGACTGGGTCGATTCAGCCCGGAATATGCCGCATGCTCGGAGCAGTATCCGAAGATGTCTGCTGTTGTTCTGACGTGTTACAAATGGTTACAAATGGTTACAAATATGTCGACAGGGGTTACATATAATGCTGTTCAAAAATCACCGGAGGCAAAGGCTTCGGCAAATGATTTTACAACTATATCCTTGACTTCCGGCAGCGGCTGCTCGCGCTTGAAGCCGGCTGCCCGCGGGTGACCTCCGCCTCCGAACTGCAAGGCGATCCTGCTTACATCGATATGCTCGGCCGAACGCAGGCTGCCGACCGTTACCCCGGGCTCTACCTCGCGGAGAAATGCAACTGCTTCACAGTCTTCAATGCTGAGCAGCAGGGAATACAAACTGGCACTGTCCCGTTCGTTTACACCGAATTCCTCTTCATCGGCCAGCGGGGCATACGAAACGAAGAACCGGCCGTCCAGGTAGGATTCAGCCCTGTCCAGCAGGCGAGCAAGATGCTTTCGGGACTGCATGCTGCGGCCGTCGTTCACCTTCCTGAAGGTGAGTCGCGGTGATGCTCCCTTGTCAACCAGCCGCGATGCAGCGGCAAAGACAGGGCCGCTGCCTGATTCCAGAAACCGGAAGAATCCTGTGTCGGTAGCTATACCCATAAACAGCAGCCGGGCTTCCTCTTCTGTGACCTCCCCGGCCAGTTCCTCGATAATGTGCTGAATAATGAGTGCAGTGGCAGGGACCTTGGGATCTATCATGCGCACCTGCCCGAAGGGATGGCCGGTGGTGTGGTGATCGATAACTGCGATCGGCAATTGTCTGACCTGTTCCTGTATCTGTCCTATGCGGTCGAAGCTTGAGCTGTCGACGACAATAACCCCGGCATCAGGGTATTCACGCAGCATGTCCTCGGGAATGAGCGGCAGGAATTCATCACTGTACTCCCGGATTTCGCCACGGTCAAACGGGCCTACGTTAAAGGCTTCTGCTACCTTGCCCCGGCGGCGCAAAAAACTGCGCAAAGCCAGGGAGGATCCGACGCAATCACCGTCTGGTTCGAGATGTGAGAGTATAAAAAAGGCCCGATGGCTGGAGAAAAATCCTGTCAACTCATCGGGTATCTGTATTTTTTGCATGTACCTGTTCTTATTTTAATATTCTAAATTCAGCTCTTCGATATTCTCAAAATACGCTTCCCAGTCAGTGGTCATGTCTACCGGCCTGTACACGATATGCTGCCGGTTAGGAGGAATACAGAGATTGACATGGGATTCTTCGCCATCAATGAAAACTACATTCATATATGGTACTGCATCGGAATTACTGTAAATAACCGAACCGCGAGCTGCCGCCATACCGAACCATTCTATCGGGAGGTGTGTATATGCCAAACGACCGTTTGACCGGCGGTACAGCAAGCGATACCCGTGACGGGTGACATATACTTCCTCAATATACAAGGTGCGAACATACAGCTCGGATTCACCTCTCTGGACATCAAAGTCAACATATTCTTGTGCAAATAATGTGCCGGCAGCAACTGTCCCGGCGGTCAGCAGTACCAATGCAAAAAAAACAATACGCCTGTTCACAGGATCCTCCTTGCAGTGCTCAGTTTCCTTACTAAGTATACTTCTCCCGTTCCTTGTTTGCAAGGACAAGCCCGTACTACTTTTCCTTGATCATGGTAGCGAGCATAATTGCCTTGATTGTGTGCTTGCGGTTCTCTGCCTGATCCCATACCCGGGAGTGAGGGCCTTCAAATACCTCCTGGGTTACCTCTTGTTCGACTACAGCCGGCAAACAATGCAGAAAGATGCTCTGTTCGCCCGCTGTTTCCATCATTCTCCCGGTGACCTTGTATGGCTTCAGCAGGGTTATCCGCTCCTGGGTCTGAGCCTCTTCGCCCATGGATACCCATACATCGGTATATACCGCATCCGCACCCTCTATCTCGGACGGGCTGCTGCTGACCCGGGCAGGTGCAGCTGCAAATCCGGCCGTACGTTCAAGCAGTTCCCGGGAGGGCTGTAGTTCTGCGGGGCTTATGATGCGGCATTCAATGCCGAGTTTGGCACAGATGATGATGAGTGATGCGGCAACGTTGTTTCGTCCGTCTCCGACATATGCAATGGTTCGGCCCTGCAGATCTCCGAACTCCTCCTTCATCGTCATGATATCGGCCAGCGCCTGAGTAGGGTGGAAATCATCGGTGAGTCCGTTAAAAACGGGAATGCCGGAATATTTCGACAGGGTCTCTACCGTTGTCTGATTAAATCCGCGAAATTGAATTCCATCGAACATTCGTCCGAGCACCCGGGCTGTATCCTCTATGGTTTCT
>CAZANF010000070.1:0-11776 GCA_964486425.1 uncultured Spirochaeta sp.
AACCTGGAGAAGGGGGCACTTGCAACTAAACGCTATTTGGCTATGGTAGACCCGATACTGGAAACCGATTTTTCGGCTGATGTCCCGAACGGCCCAGGCATCCAGCTGTCTGTGGCTGCAGAACGATCATACCGGAGCGGACAGGAAATCAGTAACCTGCCGATCCCGGAGGACCAAAACAGGATTTTACTGAATCCGAATATACTGCGCCGGGCAGTACTGTATCTCCCGTATCGGAATGGTGAGCTGCTGGCTGGCAGATTTTCATCACATATTGGACCGGGACAGAACAGTCTCAGCTTCAATTCAGCCCTTCCATTTATTGATGGTGCGCGTTCGGATATACAGGCGGGCAACTTTGGATTTACAAGTCTGATCGGGATGATTCCCTCGCATGAGTCCGGGGCTGGCGATGCTTCTTCCGAATGGTTTCCTGAGGATAGCATGTATGGGTTTGGCCGTACTGACATTTACTATGTTGTGCATTATGCGCAGCTGAGCGGCGAGCGTATTCGTGTGGGTTTTGGCGGACAGAATATGATAGCCGCGGTAGACAACAGTATTCAGTCTTCCGTCCTCCTCCCGGTGTCCGGCTGGATGACCGAAAGTGATTCAGTTAATACCCAGCTGATTACCGATATAAGCCTGGCACCGCATCCCTGGCTGGAGATATATCTGCAAGGAGGTCTGCAGCGACCTGTCGGCG
Organism: uncultured Spirochaeta sp.; assembly: GCA_964486425.1. Classification (GTDB taxonomy): domain Bacteria; phylum Spirochaetota; class Spirochaetia; order DSM-27196; family DSM-8902; genus Spirochaeta_B. Next base: position 707 of record CAZANF010000070.1, read on the forward strand.
GGTGGCTGGACATCCCTGATACAGGAGCTGTGTTAGCGGGAATCCGATTTCTTTCCAGCACGGAGCAGGCGAATACCAAGGCGCACGTCGAGGGAGGCTGGACTTCATCCGATTGGGGGAGTTTTCCCGAAAGCCGGGCGCTCAGCCGCTTTGTGCATCGGTTCGAGATGGGCAGCGGCGTAGAGCTCATGCCTATTTCAAGCCCATTCGGGCCCGGCGTGATATGGGGCGGGGGAGCGGTCGATCTGGAACTGCGGAATGGATTTGTGATGGGCTTTTACCTTGATATTATCGGACGGCAGCAGGAGATAGATCTTTTCGCCGGGAGTTTTCCGGCATCTCCGGGAAGTCGTCTTCTTGAGGCCTATTTCGGGGCGAATCTGGGGCTGAACTGGGAGGAAATCCTGGAATTTCAACTGCTTCCAGGGGTACTGTTCCAGAATAACGAGCTCCGTCCCCATATCGGTGCGGAGATTCGCATTCACGGCAGGATTTTCTAATCCTCGGCTTCGAACAGGGCGCGAGCTATGGGAATGCGTCTGCCGGTACCGAATGCCTTTGTGCTGATCTTTAATACCGGCGGCGCTTGTCGGCGTTTGTACTCTGAGCGTGCAGTAAGGCGTATTATTTTTTTCACTGTGTCGGAATCAAATCCTTCGGCAATGATATTTGCTGCACTTTGATTCTCTATGAGATAACGCGATAGTATCCCATCGAGTATATGATATTCCGGCAGGGAATCCTGATCGGTTTGATTAGCCCTGAGCTCGGCTGAGGGGGGTTTGGTCAGAATATTCTCCGGAATAATCTCCCGGGAGCGGTTGATCCAGCGGCAGAGTTCCACAACCTCGGTTTTTAACATATCGCCGATAACCGCCAGGCTCCCACACATATCCCCATACAGTGTGCAGTATCCCACCGCGAGCTCGGATTTGTTGCCGGTGGTCAGCAATAGGCTGTTACATTTGTTGGAATATGCCATTAACAAATTGCCGCGGATTCTGGCTTGGATATTTTCCTCTGTGGTATCCGGTTCTCTTCCTGCAAAGAGCTCTTCCAGGGTGTTTTCCATGACACGTACGGCTGGATCGATAGGCAGTGTGTGGTATGCGACACCAAGGTTTTTCGCAAGCTGTTCAGCATCGGTAATGCTGTGATCACTTGAATAGCGACTGGGTAAGAGAAAGCAGGATAAATTGTCTTTTCCTACTGCAGCGGTCGCAAGTACAGCCACCAATGCCGAGTCAATGCCTCCGGATAATCCCAGATGGGCCTTAACGAACCCTGTTTTGGACATATAGTCGTGAATGCCCAGCACCAGCGCATTATAGATTGCCTCATACGGGTTTTCGGTGAGTTCAATACTCTGTTGCGGCTCATGTTCATGTGCAGAAAGCTGAATAACGGGGACGGAGGTGGAAAAAGAAGGTGCGATATACATTAATTTCCCGGATCGGTTGGTAACCATACTTCTGCCGTCGAATATGAGGTTGTCATTTGCGCCTACCATGTTGCTGTACACTACTGAAGCGCCGGCATTACCTATACGTTGCAGCAATTTCCTTCGGGTAAATATTTTTCCGCGGACGAAAGGGCTTGCAGAGGGGCAGAGTATCGTTCTTGCACCCAGATCCAGAAGATCGCGTACGGGATCCATAGGATAGCGGGTTCCGGGTATCGGTTCGGTCTCCCACCACAAGTCTTCGCAGATAGCGATTCCAAATGTTTCTCCATCCAGAGAAAACACGGATCGCTGGTGTGCCGGTTCAAAATAGCGGGCTTCATCGAATACGTCATAGGTCGGCAGGAGGGTCTTTGCCTGGGTAAATATACAATTCCCGTCGAGCAGCACCGAGCATGAGTTATGCACAGCCTTCCCTGTGCGGTGGTGAGATCGCTGTACATAACCGACCACAACTGCAATTCCGTGAGGTATTTCATGCTGAAGTATTCGCAGGGATTCTTCATTGGCATCCACAAAGCTCTCGTGCTCAAGCAAGTCCATAGGAGGGTACCCGCACAGTGACAGCTCGGGGAAAATGATCATGCGGGCATTTTCTTGGGCAGCAGTGGAAACCGCTTCCATAATGAGCTGCCGGTTCCGGGTGAAATTGCCGATTGTAGGATTTATCTGTCCGATAGCGATTTTCATATTTTTTGCTCCAATCAGGGTTTCTTGACTGCATATATGCACACGATTAGTATAGGTTACCATGAATCAACATTTTCTGATAATGGGGACACCTCATGCGCCTGTACAGGAGCTGATTATTGCAGCGGAGCAGCGGGGTTACCCGGTTATCTCTGCTGCTGCCGGGGATCCTCAAGCGGCTGATTTTTTACAGGACGGTGAGGCAGCGGCTGCTACCCTCCCATGGAGGATGGGATCGACCCTGTCCGCCAGATCACTGGTTGCATCTGCCCAGGAGACCGCTCGTGCACATGGGGGTCGGCTGGATACTGCGGTTATTGTATTTACCCCTCCTCAGGAAAACCGCGGTTTTCATGTAATACCGCCGGGTGATCTGGATGCCGACGTGCAGACGTTTTTTGCGGGGACTCTGTTTCTGGTGCGCGAATTGCTTGCTGCCTTTACCGCAGCCGGCGGCGGGACAATCACCATAATACTGGATGAGCATAATCAAGGGGTCTTGTCTCCTCTTGGAGCAGGAGTCCTCTACGGAGTTCAGAGGCTGGTGGAAGGACTGTTCCACAGCTACCGGGAAGAATCTGTTGTCATTCAGGGCATTCGCTCATCAATGGACCAACCGGAGGCTCTTGCGCGTTTTTTCTATGATGATTATCTGGCACGAGCCGATAAGAATGAATATCGCTGGGTGAAATTTTCAGGACGGTCAGGATTATTTGGCAAAAAGGGTGTTATATGAAGCTGTGGATCCGTTACATGTTGGGTATAGGAATTGGTATTGTATTTGGTTTTCTGGTGACCAATGATTCATCGAACACTGTTGAGTTAGTGTCGTTTATTTCAGAGATCAGCTTGAACATCGGGCGCTATACCATTATCCCGTTGCTGTTCTTTCTTATACCGGTATCAATATTCTCGCTGCTGGAGGAGAAAAAGCTATTCCGGGTTGGGACCAAGACGGTATTTTTCACAGTAGTTGCCGGGGCTCTCGGTGTTGCGGTCGGCGGATTAATGGTAGTGGTGCTGGATCCTCAAAGGATACCGATCATTATGGCTGAGGCAACGGCCCCGGAGATTCCCGGATTTCAGGAAATACTTCTTCATATTTTTCCCGCGAATGCTGCGCATGTGTTCTGGATGGAAGGAGCCTATCTGCTTCCCGTCGCGGTTTTTGCCTCGCTGCTGGGTTTTGGATTTGCGCGATCCCACAGTTTCTCCGAGCCGGTGCTTGATTTTTTCGACTCGGCAGCCAGGTTGATTTATACCCTTACCAGCTGGATTGTATCGGTAACTGGGATCTTGCTAATCGCCATCACCACAATGTTTGTCATCCAGCTGCGTTCTATAGAGGAACTGGGGCTGTTCGCAGAGGTTGTCTTTGCTGTTCTGTTCGGTGCCGGTCTGATTTTATTCATCGGAATTCCGCTTGCCGTTTTTCTTCTATCGAAGCGGCACAACCCGGCTACCTTTTTGATGGCAGCCCTGCCGCCTGTCGCAGCTGCTGCGGCAAGCGGCAGCCATGTGTTTTCACTGACTACTCTCATGCGTACCGGACGAAATAATCAGGGTGTTTCCCGCAAGGCGGAGTCGGTCATATTCGGCATCACTACGCTTTTCTGCCGAGCAGGAACAGCGATGGTTGCAATGATAACCTTTATAGTGGTATTGCGTTCCTATTCCAGTCTGGAAATATCGCTGCTGCAGATAATGGGGGTTGGGGTCTCGACGTTTGGCCTGTCCTTTGTGCTGGGAAATATTCCGAACGGAAATATTCTGGTATTTCTTGCCCTGTTGTCCGGTTTGCATGGCAGGGGAATCCCCGACGGTTATCTCATATTACTTCCGTTGATTCCTATATTGTCCCGTGTAGGGGCTGCGCTGGATATCGCCATCGCTGCTGCGATTGCCCAGATCGTCGGCGTACAGGAACGAGTCTGTAAAACAGTACCCGCACGAGAATTTGTGTAATTTTTACAGAGAAATACGAATGAAGGCCTGGAGCTGAAGGGTTAGACCGTCCCACCAGGCTACACCCTCTTCCAAAGCCCACAGGTTGGCAACGGGCCAGAGGGAGCGAACCCGGAACCCGTAATCAAAGCGATCAAAGGTATGAAAGGCTGCCTCCCAGTTCATTTCAGGAAAGACAAAGCGTCCGAATCCCCAGTGATATGCAAGGATCCCTTGTGTGCTTTCTCCTTCGATAAGAAATGGAATGCGGTTGAGAATCGTAATACCGATTCCCGGACCGCTGCTGAGCACTTCACCGTTAATAAAGGGGAAATCGACCCCGATGTGCAGCGGGAGAATGAGAACTCCGGCTACATTCTGATACTTCTCGTCTTCAGCTGTCTGTATCTCAAAGTATTTTGAATCGCTGCCGGTATGTGAGCTGGTTGGCACCACCTTTCCCGGCATCGGACTTCCTTCAGGGAGCTCTACATACTCTTGATACAAGCCGTCTATCCCCAGTGATACTACGGTGTACGGTGTAAGGATGTATCGCCCGGCGATGCCAGGTGTCATACGCAGCGGGCTTACAGCGCTGCTGTGTACCTTTTCTCCTTCTGCATCAACTTGAAAAGCATTGCCGATCCACATCGGACCGGAACGAAATTCGATTTGGAATTGAGTTCCGGCCGGTACATCTTGTGCGGACACGGAAAACGTCGCGATGAGCAGAATGAGAATGACTGCTGGTACTATCTTCCATCTGTTCACGCGGCTGCCCTCTTTGCGCATGCTGGAAATTATTAATAGCTCTTGGCAAATATAGCTACATATTCAGCCGGTTTTCCACTTACGGGGTCGGTTTTTCCCTTTGCCGCATCCTCGTTGCCGAACGGCAGCACACGAATGGTTGCTTTTGTGTCTGCTTTGATGCGGGCTTCGGTATCTGCGTTTCCATCCCATGGCATTTCTACGAATCCGGCCGTTCCGCCTTCTGTAAAATAGGATTTGAACTCATCGTAACTGGTGACAGAGTGGGTATTGTCGGTGCGGAATTGCAGAGCCCGCTGAAAAATTGTTGTCTGAATATCGTCCAGCAGGCCTGTTATCCGGTCTGAAAGTCCGTCGATCGATGATGTAATTTTCTCACCGGTATCCCGCCGTGCCAGGACAACCTGTTTATTCTGCATGTCTCGAGGCCCAATCTCGATTCGTACGGGTATACCGCGCATCTCCCATTCCGAGAATCGCCATCCCGGGCTGTTGTTGTTGTCGGTATCGACAGTACTGCGAATTGCCGGGTCAAGCGACTTCATTATCCTGTCGGTATATTCGAGGATTTCAGTCTTGTTGTTTTCCCGAAAGATCGGTACGGCCACCACTTGTGTGGGAGCGATGCGGGGAGGAAGAACAAGTCCCTTGTCATCACTATGGGCCATAATAAGGGCCCCAACCAGCCGGGTAGATACACCCCAGCTGCTTGCCCAAACAAGATCGAGATCACCATTTTGATTCTGAAACGTCACATCGAAGGCTTTGGCAAAATTCTGTCCGAGAAAGTGACTTGTTCCGGCTTGCAGTGCTTTTCGATCCTGCATCATAGCCTCAATCGCATAGGTATCAATTGCTCCGGCAAATTTTTCACTCTCTGATTTTCGTCCGGTTAATACCGGTATGGCCAGAAACTCTTCAGCAAATTTCTGGTAGATTGCAAGAATCTTCAGGGTTTCTTCTTCTGCCTCTTCCCTGGTAGCATGAGCGGTATGTCCCTCCTGCCACAGAAATTCCGTTGTGCGAAGGAACAGCCTGGTGCGTTTTTCCCAGCGCATAACATTAGCCCACTGGTTAATCAGCAGCGGCAGGTCACGATAGCTCTGGATCCATTTTTTATACATGCTCCAGATGATGGTTTCACTGGTTGGTCGGATGACGAATGGCTCTTCAAGCTTTTCTCCGCCGCCATGTGTTACGACGGCCAACTCCGGGGCGAACCCTTCTACATGTTCGGCTTCCCGATTGATAAATTCCATGGGAATCAGAAGCGGAAAATAGGCGTTTACATGTCCTGTTTCTTTAAACATCGCGTCGAGTGCTGCCTGCATACGCTCCCAGATAGCATATCCGCGGGGACGAATCACCATTGAGCCCTTCACCGGGCTGTAGTCGGCCAGTTTTGCTTGTACAATTATGTCTATATACCAGTCTGAGTAATTCTCCGCGCGCGGGGTAATTCGTTCTGCCATGGTGCCTTCCTGTGGAATAAGGTACGAGGATTGTAGGTGCAGGCTCGCCTTGTGTCAATATTGGTTTTATCGGCGCAGCTGGATGCCGGCATCCCGGAGGGCAAGCAATGCTGCTAATCTTCCGCTCAGTGCAACCATCGGCATGCCGCCGCCGGGGTGAACGCTACCGCCACAGAAATAGAGCCCCCGGTAGCGTTTGCTCCGGTTTGCATGTCGCAAAAAGGCTGCAGTCCGGGAATTACTGGATATTCCATAAATACTCCCTTGCCGGCTGCCGGTACGGGTGAAGAGATCGCGCGGAGTCAGAACCTCGGCATATTCTATCAGTGGCTCGAGATCCGTCTTCAGCTGCCGGGACATCCGCTGAATTATTAGTCTGTATACTTGTCGAGCAATGGTGTCCCAATCCTGGCCTGTATCCGGCGGGGTGTTTACCAGCACAAACCAGTTTTCACCATGCGGGGGGGCATCTTCAGGTGTGATTTTCGAGGTAATATTAATATACAGGGTTGGATCGGCAGGGACGGAGCTTTGTGCAAATATTTGGGCAAACTCTGATTCATAGTCATCTGAGAAGAAAATGTTGTTCACACCGAGCTGTGGAAACTTTCTGCCCACTCCGAGGTACCAGACAACTACCGAGGAGGATGGTTCCTGCTGCATATACCGTCGAAGCTCCGGTGCGGCAGGGTCGTTCAGCAGGTGGCGATATGTCCTCTCCACATCTGAATTCGTAACAACTATATCTGCTGCATAACGCTGATCCCCGGCGTAGACAGCGGTAACTTTTTCCTGACGGGCGTTTGAAAGAAGAGACCGTCGTCGTGCAGCTGCCTCAATCCTTTGAACAGGCGTCCCGCAGCGAATTTCTGCGCCGTGCTTTACCGCTAATGCTTCAAAGGCCTTCACAATGGAATACATGCCTCCCTTCAGTCCCATTGCGCCCTGCACATTCTCTATATATGAGATGATGTTCAGGGTAGCCGGTGCCAAAAAGGGAGATGATCCATTATACGTCGCATATCGATCGGCAAACTGCTGCATGCGTGCATCAGTAAAAAAACGGGCGTTCAGCTTGTGCATGGTGGTGAAGGGCCGCAAATTCCCTATCCTGCGCAGCGAGCGCCGGAAGGCAGCACTGAAGAAAGTAGGCGGGTCATGCAGGCTATGCCACAGAAACAGTTCATTGGTTGTATCGTATATCTGCCTGCAGCTGTCTATATATGACGCTGTCTCCATGCGAGGGACGCCCAGCGCTTCAGCGGCTGTCAGTAATCCGGCTGCACCAGGAGCTACCTCCATTTTAGTGCCATCCCGCCACCAGTAGCTGAATGCAGGATTCAGACGAATGGGGTGCAAGTATTCATTGAGTTCTGCATCAAGCTCTGCAAAAATGGCTGCGAAAACATGCTGCATGGTAAAAATAGAGGGTCCGGTATCAAACCGGTAGCCTGCTGCACGAATTACCCGGGCCTTGCCGCCGGGATCAGTCTGGGCTTCAAAGAGTTGCACGCGACAACCTGCGTGTGCCAGATATGCGGCACAGGATAGTCCGCCGATGCCGCTGCCGATCACCACTGCTTTTTTTTCCAATTCCGTCTCCACAGGAAGAATATGGGTAATACAGAGACAAGTCAAACCGCACATGGATTCTGTTATATGAATTTGTTTGTATAAAAAATGATACACAATGTTGATTGGACATTAAAATAAAAAGCAACCGTAGTATCTATTTGTTTCCTGTGAATGCATTTATTTTATGTTATCGCATGGCACAGGCTTGGCATGTATCTTGCACGTTTACAAATGAGGTTTACACAATGCACGTTTCAATAAGAGCATCCAGATTTACCGACGCACTCATTCGAATGGGATATGATCTACAGCGTGAGCTTCTGCGCAAGATGATTCACATGCTGATAGCATTGGTCCCCACCATTGTGCTTCTGATCGGTGTCGGGCCGACTATTGCATTGCTGGCCTCAGGAATTATTGTGTACACCTACGCCGAGGCCCAGCGTCTTCGCGGATATTCTGTTTTTCTTATTTCCCGGCTGACCCAGATGGCTTCCCGCGAGCGGGACTTCGGGCATTTTGTGCTTGGACCGGTTTCTCTCGGACTGGGAGCGCTTCTCGCGCTGCTGTTTTACCCCTATCCTGCTGCCGCTCTGGCAATTTACGCACTTGCATTCGGTGATGGAATTTCAAGCGTTGTCGGTAAGCTTTTCGGGAAAATACGCATACCCGGCACCGGAGGAAAGACAGTAGCCGGCAGTCTGTCCTGTTTCTTTGCTATTCTGGCGGTTAGCGCAGTGCTGCTGAATAATCCTGTACATGCATTAGGGATTGCTGTAGCAGGAACCGCTCTTGAGGCATTACCGACAAAGGATTTTGATAACATTCTGCTGCCGATGGGTGTTGGTCTCCTGGTGCAGCTTTTTGCAATGGTGTAGTCAGTTCCACAGATAGCGTTCGTATTGTTCCCGGGAGAAAAGGATCAAGCCGGCAACAAGAATCACTATTCCAAGAACCCTGTATCCGCTCGGCAGTACTATTGAGAGGCACCTGCCGATCACCATCATTCCGCATCCAGTGTTTATCCGCCAATTCTGCATGCTCCGCTGCTGAATCCAGGCAAATAGAATATTCAACACAGACAGAAACGTAATACCTCCCATCAGGGTCGTATAAGTAAAAGGTCCTCCAACCGGATGCGTGGCGAAGGATAGATGCATAGTGGTTCTGATAGGAAGAGAATATGCAAACATCAGCCCGATTATCCCTTGTACATAGAGAATGTTGTTCACTTTCTGATACTGAATACCCAAAATAAGGATAGACACAAAGAAAAAACCGATCATTCCGGTGATGTGGAAAAAAACGAGGGCTCTCGATACAAATTCAAAATACACAAGGGGCTGCTGATAGTGCTGGAGAAAGAAGTACGCCAGGCGAACGCTTTCAAAGGCCAAGGTGCCGACCGCAACAATAGCAAGGAACATCTCGGAGATTGAGCTTTTTCGGAAGAATCGAAACAGAACAATTATCGCGGAGCAGCCGATTAGAGATAGCCCGATCGCATATAATGCGCCTGGATACGCTGTAATCAGATGATCAATTATACTTGCAAGGCTGCTGACAGCAGGGGGCGAATAGTGGTAAAGCAGCCAAGACATGCCGAGTATTCCGGCAATACATACCAGGCAGTTGAGAAAAATGAAACCAATTATCGTATTTCGTCGTGCACGTAAAGTCATCGCGTATAATTGTACTCGATTTTAGGATTTATGCGAAGAATACAGGAAATACCCGGGTACAGGAGAAATTGTACTACAGATTTCCGGGCTACGTACGATATATAAATACAGGGAGGTACCGTTATGATGCGGAGACTATCCGGAATTTGTGCATTGCTGTGTTTTGTAATGGGTACGGCAGCCGCTGGAGACTTGGCGACCTTTACAAGCCTCGGCTTTTCCGATGATTCGACGACGTTTGCATTTGCTCAGTATGGAGTGGACGAGGATACTTTATTTCCGTATGCGGACATCTTTGTAGTGGATATTGCAACGAATCGGTTCGTGCCGAACGGAAACATTCAGGAGGTGTATGAGGAGAAAATCACGCCTGGATACGGGGGAGAGGCTGCACTGTACCATGCACTGCGTGATCAGAATGAAATATTGCAAGAGTCCGGTATTCGACACACGAATGCAGGCAGAGTTATTTATGTTCTGCTGAACGGCGATGCGCCCAAGAATCAACTTGATTTTCGTGATTTTGAGACAGGCAACCGATTCCAGATTGAACTGGTTCAGGCAACGCGGGGTGAAGGAGAGGGAGTGCGCAGCCGGTTCCATATAAACCTGCAAGTGACTCCGGAATCAGGGACTCGTCGCAGTCACACCGTCGGGCTGCCTGATTTTGACCGTCAAGGGGTCCAGGAGTACCGGATAAATCAGGTAATTCTCTCGCCGGATGAGCAGTCACTGGTCTTTGTCGTGGAGGTCGAGCGATTTGCTGAACGCGGTGCGGATATTCGTTATATGGTTGAGACCGTACGATTATAGGACAGGTAATGACTACATCTGCCGGAAAATGGCGCTGGGTCGATACCGGTCCGGTGCCGGGGCCAATGGCTATGGCGATTGATGAATCTCTGCTGCTGTCCTACCGGAAAAACCCGGCCGCTCCCATCTTCCGGGTGTACGGGTGGTCCAGCCCAACAATCTCATTGGGTCGATTTCAGGAGTATAACCAGGATATCTCACCGGAGGCATGTGCTGCTGCAGGTATCCCTCTCGTTCGCCGGATAACAGGCGGCGGAGCGATCTATCATGATCATGAGGTAACGTACAGCCTTATCTGCTCCCGCAGTGATTTGGGCAGGATGACGGTGAAGGAATCATATCGCAAGCTCTGCGGATTTCTGATCGAGGTATATCGGGGTCTGGGGCTTGATGCACAGTTTGCAGTGGACTGCAGTCCGCAGGATTCAGGGCTAGGCAGAAAGACGGTGTATTGTTTTGCCGGCCGTGAGGCATACGATATCCTGGTGCCGGCAGGCTCCGGCTTTGCCAGGCTCGGTGGGCCTGCAGAGCGCCCACTGGGAGATCTGGTCTCTCAGCCCGGGTCGATCCCGCTTACGCTGCGAATGGCGCAGCAGCAAGGACTGTTTGCGGAGCATGCTCTTCCGCAGCTATCGCGGATTACCCCCCCTTATCCCCGAAC
>CAZANF010000071.1:0-11707 GCA_964486425.1 uncultured Spirochaeta sp.
CTCCAGCAGTTTGAAACCCGTATAATCCCCCTGCTGGAAGACGATGATTTTTAGAATAACCACATCAAGGAGACCTGATATGCAGAAAAAAAATAGCCACATACCGCTGATAGCAGTCCTGCTGCTGGCTGCCGCCGTACTGTTTATGACCGCCGGCTGCGATTTTTTCAATCTTCCGGTTACCCCCGAACAGCGGGCGGAAGCCTTTGTCGAGGATCTGAACAACGAAGACCGGAGCCAGATGCGCAACAAGCATGTTCACCCGGATGCGCAGGATTACTCAACAATCGGCAGCACCTCTGAGTTTTGGGATAGTGCATTCGGAAAAGAGTACGGGGACTATACCCTAAGCGGAATACATACAGACGGAGACACGGTTACCGGCATGCTGTCATCATCAGCATATTTTGACGGTGGATACAAGGTCACCTTCGTGATGCAAAACGATAACGACAGCGCCAAGATCTATTCCCTGACCATCCATGAATATTATGATGATGGAAGTGACAATCAGGTCTTTAATTAGCTGAAAGGATCCGGAATGCCCACACTGCTACACTGCGCCGATCTCCATCTCTCCCGCGACGAGCAGGAGTATGGAGAGTCGGTGCTGCGCGAGATTCTAACCCACGCCAGGGATTGCGATGCCCTGCTGCTGTGCGGGGACACCTTCGACTCATTTGCCGACCTGGAGGCCCTGCAGCCGCGATTCGTGGAGCTGACTGCGGAGATTCTGGGAGCGGATACCGCAGCAGGCGAAGCGGGACATGGCGCGGCGAGACGCGATGAAAGCGGGGAACCCAACGGCGGCAGCCCCTGCCGGGTGCTGCTGCTGCCGGGAAACCATGAGTATCTCCGTGCGCCGAAGGGTGTCGCCCCCGGCCACGAAAGCCCGTTCGCACGCCGCAGCTGGGGCCGGATCGAGGTGCTGGATGCATGGCCCTTCGGGCATACCCGACTGCAGGATGGAGACATCATCTCCATCCCACACAGTGACGGCTACAGCAGCTACCCGGAATGGGAGATCCCTGAGCGCAGCGGAAGCTGGAGAATCGTAATGGCGCATGCGGCGGTAATCGGGCTGCACTACCTGGGCCCGGCCGAGGAACCGGACGGCGGCGCAATGGATCCGGATATCTTCCGCCACTGCCGAGCAGACTACGCCGCCATGGGTCATATCCATCGTGCTGCCGCCGGGAGTTTTGGAACAGCCCGTGTTGCTTTTCCGGGATCGGCGCGGGTATGGAGAAAACACGAAACGGGGCCGCGGCAGGTACTGCGCCTGCAGACCGGGAACAGCGGAGTATCAGCCGAAAGGATTGTGCTGCAGTCGGCAGGGGAATTCCGTACCATCACGGCTGCGGTAGAGCTGGATGGAAGCTGCACCCTGCCCCGCCCCGATACCGACATCACCGGCAATGACTGGGTCCATATCCAGCTGAGCGGTGTTGTCGAGAACGACAAGGTTATTGATGACCAGCTTCCCGGGCTCACCCGGCAGTTCAAGGCGCGCACGGTGAGTACGGATCGCAGTGAGGTACTCGTATTGCGCGGCATCCGCGAAAACGCCTTCGTACAGCGCTTCGAGGAGCGATGGCGGCAGCGGGCGAAGGATGCCGGGGCGGAAGAGGCTGAGCTGCTGCTGCGGGCCCGTGCCGCCGGGCTTCGCGAGATCTACAGCCTGCTGCAGGAGCAAACATGATACGTGCACTGCAACTGGAATCCTTTGGAAAATTCACCGCCCGCCGATTCGAATTCTCGCGTCTGACACTCTTTAGCGGACCCAATGAAGCCGGAAAATCTACCGTCTTCGACGGTTTATTCGACGCCCTGTGCGCTCCCAAGGCAAATGCAGGGCCCGGAAAACGGCTGCAGGAGCGCTACGGACCGCAGAGAAAGGTCACGCTGGAATGGGACGGCGAACCCTTTCAGATCTCGGAGACGGATTTCCTGGACATCTGTTCGATATCCGCCCTGCGGGAACCCCCGCGCTTCAGCTCCGCAGGCAGCTGGATTCAGACCATTAAAAGCAGCCTGTTCGCCGGGGGAATAAATCCCGGCCTGGTGCTGGAACGCCTCGAGAAGCGCTCCTCCACAAAGGGCAGCATGAAGCATATGCGTGAGCTGAAGGAGCTGCGCGAGCATGAACAGCAGCTGACGAACGAACTCCAGCGCCTGGACGAGGTCCGCAAGGAAAGTCTCAATGGTCTGCGTTCAGCACAGAATGCAGCCGAAAGAATTCAGGCGCTGGAGGATCAGCTGCAGGCACTGCAGCTGCAGCTGGAAGAGAAGGAAGAGCTTGCAGCGCAGTATGAGTACATCCGCGACCGTGAGCGCCTGCGCAATGCATCCGCCTCGGCGGTCCGGGCGGCCGAGCTGAAAGAGCGGATTGACGCGGCCCGGCTGCCGGAAGAAGCGGAGTATTCCCGGATTCTTGAGCTCGAGCAGCAGATTGCCCACCATGAGCGCGATCTGCACGCATTGCAGCGGCTGCTGCAGGAGCGGGATGCCGAGCGGCGCGAGCAGCTGGAGAAGCTGCAGCGGATTCAGGGCGAGGCTGTCGCGGCCGGGAGCAGGGCTGCGGAGGCCGAGAGACTGCTTGAACAGCTGCACGCCCTCCGAACACCTGCCGAACACCCGGCAAAGTTAAAAGTGTGGCCGCTTGTCGCGTTCGGTGCTGCTGCGGTCCTGTCGCTGATATGGGCGGGCAGCGGATGGTTCACTCCCCTGCCGTGGCCGATCACCCTGTCCACCGGGGCGGCACTCTTTACGGCGGCATCCACAGCCCTGATATTCCTGCTGCTGCGGCGGCGGCGCGCAGTGAAGCAGCAGATGCAGGCTGAAAGAGATTTCACCGCCGGCCTGCAGGAGATTGTCCGCACGGCGCGGCATACCCTGAAAATACCGGCTGCCGCCGAAACCCCGCCGCAGGCCTCCGGGATTCAGCAGCTGCTCGAAGAGGTCCGGATGGAGCCGGTGCAGCACCGCCGCCGGACGGAACTGGAGCAGGAAAGGCTCGACACCCTTGAGGGTCATCTGAACAGGGACCGCGAACAGGAAAAAGCCATACACGACCGCCTGCAGCAGCAGCGGCTTGAGCTGAACGGGATACTCAGACCATTCTCTGCCGGGAATACGGAGGACCTCAACCGCCGCAAGGATGAAATACAACGCAGCCGCGATCGCCTCCATGAGGAGCAGCAACGGCTGGCTGAAACCATGCAGCAGTACGGGATTCAGGACATCGGGATACTCAGGGATGAACTGGGCCGACGCATAGATACCCTGAGCGAGCAAATCCAGGTGAACACCCCCAGCGAGGAGGAACGCCGCGCCCTGTCCGTGCAACTGGAGGCGATCAGGAGTCGGAAGCGCGAGTTACAGGAGGAGCTTTCCCGCTGCCGCATAGACCACCAGAGATACCGCACCGCGTATGACAGCCGCTTCGGCAGTCTGCCGGATGAATACATGCAGCTTGAGAATGAGATCGAGCGTGTTCGCAGTCTGCAGCAGAATATCGAGATGGAGCGTCAGGCCGCCGAGATCGCCGCCGGAATTGTCGGTGAGCTTAATTCCGACACCGGCGAGCAGCTGCAGCAGCTCGGCAGCCAGGTAGCCGATTGGTTCGGCGACATCCTGAATGTTCCCCGTACGGTACGGTTTTACGGATTCGACGACAGCCTGATACAGATTGAGGATGCCGGGGGAACGGCACGCGACATCAACAAGCTTTCCAGCGGAACCAGGGATGCCTTTTATCTTGCTGCGCGCCTTGCACTGATCGCCGAATCCAATCTTAACCCCGGACTGGTGATTCTGGATGCTCCATGCATCACCCTGGACCCGGAACGCACCGGGCAGGCAATGCAGGTACTGGTGCGCTTTCTGCAGTCCACCGGGCATCAGGTGGTGTTTCTCAGCAAGGATCCGGCAACCGCCGAATATCTGCGTAGTGCATTACCTGATGAGATTGCAGAACGCGACTTTACGGAGCATGTCCTGGAGCGGCAGCCTACACTGTCATAATCTGTTCACCGGAGCGGAAAAGACTTATCCGGCGGGTTGATTCGGACAAGCAGATTGCCAGGGCCTCACAGTCCATGGTAATGCCGGCAGCTGCGGTATGCCGGGCGCCCAGCCCCGGCGTCAGTCCTACCACATTCTGGTTGATGCGCAGATAGGTGCCGGCAGACATAATTACCCCGTCTCCGCGAATCACAAAGGCGCCGTCGATACGGGAGAATTCCTTGATCGTTTCGGCGAGACTGGGATCCAGAATATTCCTTTCACTCTCTTCATACCCCTGAAAGGGATTGATCACCATCTGCTGACAGCTGGATTTCACCTTCTCGTAGTCCCCGAGCACAATCAATGTACCCACGGCCTTCCCCTCACGCCCCTCGCTCGCAAGTTCAGCCATAATCTGCATGGCTCGCATAAAAACCTGCTGATCCAGCCCGTATTCGCTCTTGTCCATCGGCATGGAAAAGAAGAGCTTGAAGTCCCGTGAGACATCACTCAGTACGATGGTATCCAGCTGATTCCCGGTGAGCCCGAATACATTTACCACCTTGTCGCCCTTGGTGATAATGTTCTTTGCCAATGCGATCAGCATGGTCATCTCCACCTGGTTGGCACGGTTCAATCCCTTGAACGGAACCGTCAGCTGATGATCATACAAAGCAGGATCAATCTCTTGATTTTGTTCCTCCGAACCAACCAGCACAACACTACGACCCTGACGCCGCAGACTTGCCAGCAGCCCCATGTTTACATTATCGCCATGGACCATGATGACGCGCGCATGCACTCGTTCGGCAAGCTGCCCGGCATACTCCCCGACAATGGTTGCCGTGTGCGGGTCGGTGATGGAACCCTCCCGGGTAGGCGGATCGATCAGCAGGCGATACATCTCCTTGCGCCCGGCGGCAGTCAGCAGCCTTTGAACCAGACTGCGGCGCTGCAGCAGGCGAGCCAGTTCACTCAGAATAGTAAGGTGATTTTCATGTGATCCAATAAGCAGAAAGACCAGATGAACCCGCTGATCCTCGCGAACATCGTATTCGATTCCACTGCGGCTTTTGCCGACAACAATATAGTTCTGTTCAAGGCCGGAGATCTGGGCATGCGGAATCGCAATCATTGGGGCGATCCGCGTGGAAAAGAGCTGTTCCCGATCCCATATGGCGGTTGATATCTGCTGGCTGTCCAGATCCGGCACAGTAGCACAGAGGGTTTTCACCAGCTCGTTTACTGCTCCCTCTTTGGTTGAGCTTTTCAGCATAACGATACGTTCTGGTGAAAAACATTCACGTATAGACATACATCAATAGTACTACCAGCGACAATGAATCACAAGCAAGAGCCGCCGGGTTCACAAATGGGGGTACCCGGATTACGGCGGCTGACAGCGCGGGCAGTAATGCGTGCCCCGCTGGGCGACTACTATCCGCTGTACAGTAGTTCCGCACCGTACACACGGCAGACCGGTTCGGCGGAACACCCGTATGTCCTCCTGATTCCGGCCGGCTTCACCGCTCGGCAGCGAGAAATTTGATTTTCCATGCCCCAGACTGGTACCAAGATTCTGAATCCCGCGCTGCAGAACCGCAACAATCGCAGCATGCAGAGCCGCAATCTCGGCTTCACTCAACGACTCACCTGCACGGCACGGGTGGATTTCTGCCTGAAAAAGGGCCTCATCCGCATAGATATTCCCGATTCCGGCTATCCGGCTCTGGTCAAGGAGGATGGTTTTGACTGCGCGGCGGGTGCCGGTAAAACAGGATGCCAGGATATCCGGGCTGAAATCCGGTTCAAGCGGTTCCGGCCCCAATCGGGTATGCAGCGACTCAATCTCCTGCCGATACTCCATACGGGCAAAGCGGCGCGGTGCATACAGGCACAGAAAGCGGCCGTCATCCAGATTCAGGGCAGCACGAACATACTCCCCGGGGGTTTCGGCCGAGAGATAAAGCCGGCCGCTCATCCGCAGGTGAACCACAATCCAGCCTGCCGGGGGACCCTCCAGCTGCAGAAGGATATACTTGCCGCGGCGCCATATATCGGCTATGCGGCGTCCCGCCACTGCGGCCGAGAAAGCCTTCGGGTCCCCTCCGACGGTTCGCGGCCACTCCACCTGTGCCCCTTGTATCAGCCGTGAGACCAGTCCGGCATCACGCAGCGCAGCAACTGTTATATGTACCTCAGGGAGTTCAGGCATCGCTCTACCCCTTTAATCGCAATAGTCGTACTTTACCCGGTTAAAGCAGCTGCAGCGGATCGACATCCACTTCCAGATGCAGCCCGCGCGGCAGGGTAAAACCCGACAGCACCTCATGCAGCCGCTTGTGCATACCGGCACCGTCGCTGCTGCGCAGCAGTATCTGATAGCGGAAGTTACCGGCAATCCTTCCCAGCGGACACTCGGTCGGCCCCATACAATCCCCCGGGAACCGACCTGCGGCGCGCAGGCGGGCGTTCAGATCCTCGATCGCGCGGTATACCGCAGTCTGCTGCTTGCCCCGGATCACCAGACGGATCATGCGCGAGAACGGCGGAAACCCCGTCATCCGGCGTACATCGATCTCCGAGGAGTAAAAGCCCTCAACATTCCCTGCCGCCGCCTGCAGAATAACCGGATTCTCCGGCTGATAGGTCTGAATCAACACCCTGCCGTCCGGATGATACCGTCCGGCACGCCCGGCTACCTGTGTTATCAGCGTAAAGGTCCGTTCCGCAGCACGGAAATCAGGCATATGCAGCCCGGTATCCGCCAGCACGATCCCCACAAGATGCAGCCCGGGAAAGTTCAATCCCTTGGCAACCATCTGCGTACCCAGCAGAATATCGGTATGTCCATCGCGAAAGCTGTTCAGAATCCGCTCGACTGCCCCCTTTTTCCCTGCACTGTCGGTGTCCAGACGGTCTATTGAAGCCTGCGGAAAATGCCTGCGCACCTCGTCCTCAATATGTTCTGTACCGAAGCCGGAATAGCCGACATCCAGTGAGTTACATTCGGGACATACATCCACCGGTTTGGCGGTGTAGCCGCAGTAATGACACACCATCCGTCCGCGCTGCTTATGCAGGGTAAGGCCTACCGAACAATGCGGACACTGCATTTCATATCCGCAGCTGTGACAGTGAAAAAAATGCGAGAACCCGCGCCGGTTCAAAAACAGAATGATCTGCTTGCCCTTCCGCAGGGTCTCCTGCATCTCTGCAAGCAGGGGGCGGGACAGCGCACCTTCCTCACGCCGCATGTCGACAATATCAATGACGGGCATGCCGCCGCCGGAGACCCGTTCCGGCAGCTCAAGACATTGCAGTCCTCCGGTATTCATAAGGTGCTTTGCCTCTACCGAGGGTGTGGCGCTGCCCATTATCAGAGTCGCCTGTTCTGCCGAGCATCGTTTCATTGCCACCTGGCGGGCGTGATATCTCGGCCGGTCGCTTGACTTGTAGGCGCCCTCGTGCTCCTCATCGAGGATGATGAGTCCCAGATTCTTCACAGGAGCGAACACCGCACTGCGGGCACCGATAACCATGCGTGCCTCGCCGCGGCGTATACGCCGCCATTCGGAGAGACGCTGCGACGGGGTCATGCGTGAATGCAGAATGGCCGCGGTATCCCCGAATCGGCTGCGCAGCATCTCGGCAACCTGATGCGTCAGGGCAATCTCCGGCACAAGGTAGATAATCCCCTTGCCGGCGGACAGGATGTGTTCGGCGCTCTGCAAAAAAACCCCGGTCTTGCCGCTGCCGGTGACTCCGTACAGGAAAAAAGGCACACCCGGTCCGGCAATTATCCGCTGTATTGCCGCAGCCTGGGCTGCAGAGGGAACCACAGGAACGGGATTCGGTACCGGCTCGCCGCCCCCGAGAGCCGCCGTCTTGCGCTCCTCCTTGGCGTTCGGAATCATTGTACCAAGGCATTCCCCCCAGCTCGCGAAATACATTCCGCTCATCCAGCGGGCGAGTTCCAGCAGCTCCGGGGTAAGCAGCGGATCCTCATCCAGTATCCGGTCCAGGGGTTTAACGCTAAAGCCCTCCGGTGCGGCATCCCTGAGCTCTACAACAACCCCGTTCAGGGACCGCCCCCCGAACGGCGCAATAACCCGGGTGCCCGGCTGTACCGCCTGGGTACAGCTGTAGGCGAAACTGCGATTGAGAGGCAGCGAGAAGGCCACCTCCAGGTAGTAGTCCATACCCGCTACCTGGTGCCCGGGGTATAGTCGGTGCGCAGCTGAATCAGCTCATCACGCAGCAGCTGCAAATCCTTCCATACCTCCGTACGGAGGGACTGATCCCGCAAAACTGCACTCGGATGATAGGTAACGACCGCCGGTATTCCCTTGACCGCATGCAGGGATCCGCGAAGTTCGGCAAGCGATGCATCAGCTTTCCCCGAAAGCGACTGTGCTGCCGTTTCCCCCAGGATCAGCACCATCGACGGACTCAACAACTCCAGCTGCCGGAACAGATAGGGCCGACAGGCCTGTAGCTCGTCCGGCTGCGGGGGATTGTTTCCCGGCGGACGGCATTTTACCGAATTGGTTATAAATACATTGCGATGACGGGAGAGGCCGATTGCCTTGAGCCATTTATCAAGATACTCCCCGCTCGGTCCGACAAACGGCAGACCTGTGCGATCCTCTTCAATACCGGGGGCCTCCCCGACAACACAGACCAGGGGATCGAGGACACCGGTACCGGGAACGGTGCGCGAACGGCTCTCGTGCAGCCGGCAGAGTCGGCAGCCGGCGATCCGGTCTGCGAGAGCGCTGATGGTGGGAGCAGGGTCTCCGGAGGCATCGGCCCCGGAACTGAACGAAGGTGAATTCCCGGAGGGTATTTCAGCCGACCGGGAGAACTGCGGATCCACCGGTTCCGGCGCTGGTGCCGGCGCGGCAGGATGCCGGGTTCTGAACCCCGTTCGCACATAATCCTCCAAATCATTCAGTAATTCCCAGACAGATTCAGTCATAGCTTTGCGTCCTCCTGTGATCCGCCGGTTGCATCCGGATATATAACACGATACAAAACCAGCCCATGCGGAGCGGCTGTTTTTCCGGCGGCCTGCCGGTTCCGGGCCGCCAGTATACGATTGAACTCTGCAATCGCATCCGGGCGTTCCGAAACGGCAAGAACTGTCCCGATTATAGTCCGTACCATCTTCCACAGAAAACCGCTGCCGGCAATTTCGAACACCGTTCCGTCGCGGTCGGGAAAAAAAACAGCGCTCGTGATGGTCCGCACTGTGGTCTGCTCCTCCTTGGGAGAAGCGAAGCTGGCAAAATCACGGGTACCGATCAAGGATGCACAGAGACGATTCAACAGCGGCAGCGGAGGGATGGACGCCACCCGGAGACGATAGCGGTCCAGCAGGGGATTCACATGGCGACTTGCGTAAAGGTAGTAACGGTATCTCCGCTCTGCTGCATTGTAGGTGGCATGAAAATCAGGGTGCACCTCACGGCTATTCTGTATGCGTACATCTTCCGGAAGCAAGCTGTTCAGTGCGAGGGCGAACTTCTCAGCCGGGATGGTATCCATGTCGGAACGGAAATTACCGACCTGCCCCAGGGCATGTACACCGGAATCAGTCCGTCCGGCTGTCAGAATACTTACTGGATGCCGATGCAGCCGGTGAAGCGCATGTTCCAGCTCACCCTGAACGGTTCGCTGTCCGTGCTGAATCTGCCATCCGCAGAAATCGGTTCCATCATACTGAATATCGAGACAAATATTTCGCATACCGTTACTCAGGATTCGCCTGACTGCCCCGCCGCATCCTGGACGGATTCTTCCAGATGACTGATTTCCTTGTTAATCTGCTCGTATACGTCCCGGGCATTATCCAGTATTGCAGTCGGCTTGTTTTTTGATGCCTTGCCCATTCCGAATATACGGGCAATGGTTCTCTTTGCGTAAATGAGGGCCTGCAGACGATATGCCTTGTCCTCGGTGGGTCCATAGCGATACTCAAGCAGGCCCATAATATACAAGGCCCCGTCATAGCCGTAGTTTTTGTCGAGATCCGGTCCCAGATGCTTCAGTCCGCCAATACTCTGCTCACCGCTTTGCTCCAGTTCGATTGCACGCTTGTAGAGAAAACATGCCTTACGGTACATAATCAGCCGCAGATAGTCGTAGTTCTCATCCGGTTTCTTCCGGTGCAGATCCTCACTGAGCCAGGCGGCACGCAATGCACAGACTGCCTGTTTGATAATCGGGGAAACAACAGGCGGATAGTATTCATAGCATTCCATCGCAAGAATATATGAAGCCAGCCCCTCCTCCAGCCGCCGGGGGGCCCTGTAATCCAGATCCTTGCACACCATCTTAATCTGTTTCAGCCGGGCCGAACGGTTTTCATCAAGTTTCTCGGCGGCATCCACAGGTACCTCGTGAAAATCGGACTGCATGGAGGCAAAAAGACAATGCGGGCACACCGTAACGGGATACACAAGCGGGTTCACCTCCCCGTATTTCTGGGACGGTTCATAGTAGCGGCGCAGTTCGGTCGAGAGTTTACCTGCAATAAGCCTGCCGCGTCCGGTTCTCAATTCCTCCCGCCTGAATTCCCCCTGGCAGACCGGGCAATCTATCAATTTCTTGGTGAAATACGAAACTGCATCATTTGCAGAATTACTCATTCGACATACCCTCCAGCACTACCATTGCAGCAGCATACTCGCCGTCATGGGTTAGCGACAAGTGTATACGGTGAACTGCGCGGGACTCGGCCTTCTGAAGCACATCCCCATGCAGCCGCAGCAGCGGACGGCCTGTTTCATCTGCAGAAACCTCAATCTCGGACAGTTTCAGTCCCATAACACCGGTTCCAAGTGCTTTGCCGAATGCCTCTTTTGCTGCAAAACGGGAGGCCAGTGCCTCGGAACCGCGATTCCCGCGATTTCGGCATGCAGCAACCTCAGCCGGGTGAAAAAAGCGCTCGGCAAGTCCATTATGCAGCCAGTCCCGCAGCCTCTCGGTTCTGACAAGATCTATCCCTGTACCAAGAATCACTCTTGTTCCTCCACCTCGCCGACAACCAGCTCCACTGTCTGCGGTTCGAAGCGCAGGGTTACCAAACCGGCCGGAACGCGCGGGCGAACCGAAACAGTATAGCGCCCCGGTTCATCAATTTGCCCGGCATTAACTTCCAGGCGCATCTGGCTTTCATGGACGGCCTCTATATCAAGCTGTGATCCCTGTACACGGATGAGGCCGGACGGAAGGGTGTTCAGCAAATCAAGCTCCGAATCCAGATCAACGACCGTGATATCGATATCTTCGAAGGTGTTCAGCACCACACGCTCCTGAATTATCCCGCGAAAATCGACTGTATCACCACCCGGAAAGGAAATAAAAGGATCGGTTCTCTCCAGCCGGACCCGGATATTAAAATCCTCACGGCGCCCCGAAAGCGAAATGGTTTCGGTTTGGACTGTATCTATCCCCGACACACTGCTGGTGGGACCCTGAATCTCAACGGCCGACGGGGTGAGGAAGTACTGCTGCAGTTCATATCCCGGGGCGGGATTGTCCTCGATTGTCGGAACAACCTCTACGCTGCGAGTCTGACGATATTCCAGCTCCAGGCTGACCTCCGCCGGCTCGACCCGGATCTCCAGGGGATCAATTCCCCGGGCAGTACCGATTGAACGCACCTGCACCGGAGCACGTACAAACCCGGGCT